>NZ_JBEXGR010000007.1:0-256310 GCF_040607415.1 Micromonospora sp. NPDC005291 | reverse complement strand
CCCCCATGCTTGGGGCTTACCGCGCGGACCCGGCGCGCCCTTCCCTGCGCCGCGCTGCTCAGGCGCGGTGCGGCCGGCTGCCGGCGACGAACCTCCACCACTCTCCCCGCTATCCCGTCTGCGGCGGCCCCGGGCTCCCTGCCCTCCGCGCCAGCCGCCGGGCGTTCTGCGTGGCCGGAGCGGAGCGGCAGCGGAGTGCAGGCCGCGCGCCCTGGCGGCGGCGCGTGCGGCCCGTCTCGGGCCGCCTTGAAGACGTACAGAAACTTTGCACAACATCGCCGGCAGTCCGGCTGTCCCGTCACGGGAGATGCTTTACATCTGCGTCCCACCAGATGCTTGACATGATCGACTTCGGGAACCGTAGGTCAGAACAATCGGAGGCCGTACCCTGCCGACGTGATCACCCGCTTCCTCGCAGCCGCAGGGCGTCGCCGCCGGGCCATCCTGATCGTCGCCCTGGTCCTGTCCGTTGGTTACCTTCTGGTCCACGTCTGGGTGCCGTCCCTGGGACAACGCACGTTTCCGGCGATGGCGGCCGCTTCCGCGGTTTTCCTGATGCTGGGGATCGTCGCGTCGGCCTGGGACCGGCCGAAGGCCTTCCTGGTCCAACCACGCGTGCCGGCATTCAGCGCTCCGCCACAGCCCGCACTCGTCTTCATGGCGCTGGCTTTTCTCCCGATTGCCACCGGCATGGTTGGCAACGTCATCCGCGACTGGGGATCAGAGCCATTCCTGCCAGACCAGCTGCTCGAGCTGAGCTGGGCGGCTGTCCTCGTCCTGTGGATCGTCATCGCGTGGCGTGACACGAGCGTGCAGATTCGGCCCGACGGCCTGCGGCAGCGCGGCATCACGGGCTGGCTCGTCGTCCGCTGGGACGCCGTACCGACCGTCCCGACGCTGCCGCCATCCCCGACGGCCCGCACCGTGCGCCTGAACTACGGTCGGCCCGAGCTGGTGCGTCGACACGGCCTTCACGTGTACCGGCAACGGTTGCGCAGCGACGACATAGACCCACGGTTTCTCTGTGCCGCCATCCGGTACTACCTGGCCCATCCTGAGCATCGACCTGCGATCGGGACACAGGCTGAGTACGACCGCGTCGTGCCACACCTCCTTAACTCACTCGACTGGTCACCGTCATGCATGGCGACTGCGGAACCTGACTCCTAGGCCAACCGTCAAGCGACAGCTGGGACGGATCCGTCAAGCATCAGGTGGGACTAGACACGCCGGCAGTCCGGCCGTCATCGGCCCGGCTCTGGCTACTGAGCGATGCGCGCCGAACGGCGCGACACGGTCTGGTGAATCAACCGCGCCGCCTGATCTGGGGGGCAAGCCGCAGTGTCGATATAGACATCGGCCTGGTCGAGCGGCCGGGTCTGATCCCACGCCTTCATGCGGTCCTCTAGGTCACCCGTACCTCGGTCACGGGCGCGCTTCTCTGCTACCTCCCGAGGGCACCAGAGGGACGCTACGGTCCAACTCGTCGAGGGGTCGAAGGATCGGATGGCGTCAACCGCCTCGGCCTGGCCGAGGTGCACCACGGGAACATGCCGCGCTAATTCATTGATGAGGCCCGGTTGGTCAACGGCGTAGACAGCACCGTACCGACGGTTCTCCCACAGCAACTGTCCGGTTGCACGGAGAGCCGCTAGGTCCGTATCGGTGGTCATGCGGTAGCCCTCTGTCCGCCCCGGTCCGACTTTCAGCCGTTGGAACAGCCTGTACCGAGAGCCGAGCAGGTAAAGCGCTACGGTAACCGTGTCCTTGCCCGATTTATCGGCCCTGGCAGCGGCCTGCTATGCAGGTCAGAGGCCATGCCGTCGCTACTTCCAGCGGAAGTGGACGAAGAGTCGGCCGAAGTTCTTGGAGTCCTTCTCCACGCGGTGGTAGAGCTGCTTGACGTCCTTCTGGTCGAGGAACCGCAGCACCCGCTTCTTGAGCTGGCCGGAGCCCTTGCCAGGGATGATCTCGACGAGGGTGGCCTTCTTCGCCACCGCCTCGTCCATGATCCCGCGCAACGCGCGGTCGATGTCCTGGCCCTTGTTGAAGATCTCGTGCAGGTCCAGCTTGAGCTTCATGCCGCAGCCCCCGGCCGGTCAGGTCCCATGTCCGCCATCCTAGGCATGTCCGATGGGCCACCTGCCGGACGACGAAGGGGCGGCCCCGAAGGACCGCCCCTCACACGTCACCGCTCACGCTCAGCGTGTGCCGCCCACGCGGGTTTCCACCCGCTCCAGCGCGGTCCGGTAGTCGTCGTTTGTCGCGTACATGGCGGCGGCGATCCGCAGGTGCCGCAGCGCGTCGGTGTGTCGGTTCAGCCGCTCCAGCGTCCGACCGAGCACGTGGTGCGCGTAGTGGTCGCTCGGGTCCCGGTCGACCAGCTCCCGCAGGTGTTCCTCGGCCCGGTTGAGCTGGGCCGACTGGAAGTACGCCCGGGCCAGCAACTGCCGGACCGCCGCGTTACCGGGTTCGGCGTCGACGATCGGCTCCAGCAGTCGGGCCGCTCCGCTCGGGTCACCGGTTTCGAAGAACATGGTCGCCCGCCGGTAGTCCGCCAGAAGATCCATCTGCCCACCTCCTCGGGTCGCACCGTCACCTGTTCCGACGCTGGCACAACACTGGGCGTTTGGCGACTGTTCCCGGGAGTCGAGATCGGGTCAGTTCCGGCCGCGACGGGTTCAGGCGCGGGCGTCCCGACGTCCCACGGAGAGCTCCCAGGCGCGAACACCGCCGACGATCCCGGCGGTGTTCGGCACCACCACCACGTCGTCGCCCATCCGCGCCAGTTGCTCGGGCCGGATCAGTCGGGAGTTGCCCCCGCCCAGATAGAGCCGGTCCCAGCGGAACACCGGGCGAAGCCCGTCCACCACCTGCCGGATCCGGCGGGACCAGAAGGCGTCGCCGAGCCGCCGGCGTTCCGGCTCACCCACGTACGTGTCGTAGGTGGTGCCCCAGCGCACCGGCGCGTGGGACAGCTCCAGGTGCGGTGCGAGCACCCCGCCGTCGAAGAGCGCGCTGCCCAGCCCCGTCCCCAGGGTCAGCACCAGCTCGCAGCCGGTGCCGGCGACCACCCCGGCGCCGTGCACCTCGGCGTCGTTGAGCACCAGCGCCGGCACCCCGAACGCATCGGCCAGCGCGCCCCGCGCATCCCAGCCGGACCACTCGGCGAGCAGGTCCGGATCGACCCGGGTGCGTGGGCCGTTGCGGGTCACGTAGTGCGGTGTGGTCACCACCACCCCGTGCCGGATCATCCCGGGTACGCCGACCGTCAGCCGGTCCGCCGCCGGCAGCCGCCCACCCAGGTCCAGCAGGGTCCGGACGAACAGCGCGGGCGGCAGCGGATACGGGGTCGGCACCCGCAACGGCCGGGCCCGCATCGTCCCGGCCTCGTCAAGCACCGACGCCTTGATGCCGCCGCCGCCGCAATCGATCGCCAGTGTGGTCACCACGTCGTTGAGTCTGCCCGCTGCCGGCCGGTCGTATGCGGGCGGCCGGATAGGCTGCCGTCCTGATGAGCGCCACGATGATCGTCAAGGACCTGGCCGCCGGGCACGGTGACCGCCCACTCTTCGCCGGATTGGACCTGGTGGTCGCCCCCGGCGACGTGGTGGGGCTGGTCGGGCCGAACGGAGCCGGCAAGTCGACGCTGCTGCGTACCCTCGCCGGGTTGCTCCCGGTCGAGGCCGGCAGCGTGCGGCTCAGCCCGCCCACCGCGAGCGTCGGGCACCTGCCGCAGGAGCCGGAACGGCGGCCGGGCGAGACGGTACGCGACTTCCTGGCCCGGCGGACCGGCGTGACCGCCGCGCAGGCGGCGTTGGACGCGGCGACCGAGGCACTGACCGCCGGCGCCGCGGGCGCCGACGACGCGTACGGCGACGCTCTGGAGCGCTGGCTCGCCCTCGGCGGCGCGGACCTGGACGAACGCGCCGAGCAGGTGAGCGCCGACCTGGGGCTCGCGGTCGACCTGGACCACCCGACGACCGGGTTGTCCGGCGGCCAGGCAGCCCGTGCCGGGCTGGCGTCGCTGCTGCTCAGCCGGTACGACGTGTTCCTGCTCGACGAGCCGACCAACGACCTGGACCTGGCTGGGCTGGATCGGCTGGAGGAGTTCGTCACCGGGCTGCGGGCCGGCACGGTGCTGGTCAGCCACGACCGGGAGTTCCTGACCCGCACGGTGACCCGGGTGCTGGAGTTGGATCTGGCGCAGCAGCAGGTGCACCACTACGGCGGTGGCTACGCCGCCTACCTGGAGGAGCGCGAGGTGGCGCGGCGGCACGCCCGCGCGGACTTCGAGGAGTACGCCGACACCCGGGCCGGCCTGGAGGCGCGCGCCCGCACCCAGCGTGGCTGGATGGAGAAGGGCGTGAAGAACGCCCGTCGCAAGGCCACCGACAACGACAAGATCGGCCGCAAGTTCCGCAGCGAGTCGAGCGAGAAGCAGGCGGCCAAGGCCAAGCAGACCGAACGCCTGATCGAACGGCTCGACGTGGTCGAGGAGCCCCGCAAGGAGTGGGAGCTGCGGATGGAGATCGCCGCCGCCCCCCGCGCCGGCGCCGTCGTGGCCACGCTGCGAGGTGCGGTGGTACGCCGAGGCGGGTTCACCCTCGGCCCGATCGACCTCCAGATCGACTGGGCGGACCGGGTCGCGCTGACCGGGGCGAACGGCTCGGGCAAGTCCACGCTGCTGGCCGCGCTGCTCGGCCGGCTGCCGCTGGACGCCGGCACCGCCTCTCTCGGGCCCGGGGTGGTGGTCGGCGAGGTGGACCAGGCACGAGGGCTGTTCCTCGGCGACGCGCCGCTGATCGACGCGTTCGAGGCGGCCGTACCCCACTTGACGCCGGCGGACGCACGGACCCTGCTGGCCAAGTTCGGGCTACGTGCGGCGCACGTGCCCCGGCCGGCGGCCACCCTCTCCCCCGGTGAGCGGACCCGCGCGGCGCTGGCCCTGCTCCAGGGGCGCGGGGTCAACCTGCTGGTGCTCGACGAGCCCACCAACCACCTGGACCTGCCCGCCATCGAGCAGCTCGAATCGGCGCTGGCCAGCTACCCCGGAACGCTGCTGCTGGTCACTCACGACCGACGGATGCTGGCCGCCATCGAGACGAACCGACGGCTGCGGGTCGACGCCGGGCGGATCGCCGAGGATTGATCCGTGCCGGCGGGCCAGCGCGGGGTGAGAATGTCGCCATGCTCAAGTGGGAGTACGCCCTACTGGTCCGCCGCCGTCAGGCCGCGACCAACGACCTCGGCTGGGAGGTCGTCTTCGTCTGGTACGGCCCCGACGGCTCAATGGTCGACGTGACGCCGTACGGCGACACCGCGTTGGCCCACCTGAACCGGGCCGGCGACCAGGGCTGGGAGTTGGTCGCCATGAGCGAGGACCCGTCCCTGCCCGGCAACCATGAGCTGCACCGCTATCACCTCAAACGGCCGAAATCCGCCGCTCCGCCACCCCGCCAGCGGATGCGTGGAGGCCGCCGTACCCTCTCGGGCTGACCCGACCGCTCCAGGCACCCCGATGCGGCGCTGCCCTTGCGGCGCTGCCCTTGCGGCGCTGCCCTTGCGGCGCTGCCCTTGCGGCGCTGCCCTTGCGGCGCTGCCCTTGCGGCTCCGGCACGAGGCTTCGGCTCGGGGCCTGGCCCTCGCGGGTCCGGCACGGACCGGGCAGGGACCGGTGTCTCCGGTGAGACTTATGCCTGTGAGTCATTTTTATGCCTCACAGGCATCATGCTCGTCGAGGACCTGCCCCCGCCCACCCGCCGATCCCGCCCGATCCCGGCGGTCGTCGCCCTGGTTGGTGCGCCCGCGCCTGCTGCGACACGCCCAACAACGGCCACGCCGAGCGACCGACGAGGTCGACGAGGCGGGGCATACCGGGCGCGATTGCGGGTATCGCGCGGCGGGAGGTGGCCCGAATGGTCGCTTTGGCACAGACTCCGCCCTCGGCCGACCGGCTGCGGGCGATCGACGATTTCCTCGCTCGCGCATGGTCAGAGCAGGTCCGGCACGACGACCGGCTGCGGGACCTGGCGATCGAGGTGCGGTTCGACCGGGGGGTGGCCCATCTGAGCGGGGACGTCGCCGAACCCGCGCAGTTGCGGCTGGTACGGGACCTGGTGGGGCGGATGGCCGGCGTCTACGGCGTCTGGTGTCGAGTTGGCATCGACGGGCGGGCGCCGGTGGTCGTGGACCTCGGTTGCGGGCCGACCAAGCAGTGGTCGAGCAATCTGGGGCTGGACATCTACCCGGCGCCGGGGGTGAACGCGGTCGCGGACCTGTCCGGTTCGCTGCCGCTCGCCGACAACTCGGTGGACGTCCTCTTCGCGGTGCACATCCTGGAGCACCTGATCGACTTCCTGCCGCTCGTGGACGAGTGCCACCGGGTGCTCCGTCCGGGTGGCGTACTGCACGTGATGAGCCCCTGGTGGGGGCACGTGAACGCGGTGGCCGACCCGACCCATGTCCGGCTGATGGACGTGCAGACGTTCAAGGGGATCTGCCAGGGCCGGCCACCGGGCATCCCACGGTGGTACCCATTGCACGCCGGCTGCGACGGTGCCTCGATCTTCGCTGACCTAACCCCCCTACCCCCCGACGAGGACCCGGCACCCCAGTCCCACCTAGCCCGCTTCTTCGACTAACCCCGGACCGGACCGTTGATCATGAAGTTATTGCGGCGACACGCCGGCATCGAGGGCAATAACTTCATGATCAACGGCAGGTCGGGGCGGAGGGGGGCCAGGGGGGTGGGGGTTAGGAGGGTGGGGGTTAGGGGGTTTGGGTTGATTCGCGGAGTTCTAGGCGGTAGGGGGCGGAGAGCGCTTTGGCGGGGGCGGTGCGGTCGCCGTCCAGGCGGTTGGCGAGGAGCTCGACGGCCAGGCGGGCGATCTGCTCCTTGTCCGGGGCAACTGTGCTCAGGGTGGGGATGGAGAAGCGCCCGTCCTCGATGTCGTCGAAGCCGACCACCGCCACGTCCTCGGGCACCCGCAGGCCGGCCTCGTGCAGAGCACGCAGGGCGCCCAGGGCGAGCGTGTCGTTGAAGCAGAAGACGGCGTCGGGGCGTACCCCGGAGGTGAGCAGGTCCCGCATGGCGGCCGCGCCGTCGGCGCGATGCCAGGCCAGCGCGGGCGCCACCAGGGCCTCGTCGTAGTCGAGCCCGGCGGCGCGCAGCGCGTCGGTGTAGCCGGCCAGGCGCAGTCGGGCGCTGGCGCCCTCGTCGGTGCGCTGCGAGCCGATGGCCGCGATCCGCCGGCGGCCGAGCTGGATCAGGTGGCTGGTGATCTCCCGGGCCGCCGTCACGTTGTCGATCACCACGCGGTCGGCGGGGCCATGTTCGACCCGCTCGCCGAGCAGCACCATGGGGGTGCCGTCCAGGCCGGCGAGGTCCTCCGCGGTGAGCGCCAACGGGCTGAAGATGAGCCCGTCGATCAGGTGGTCGGTGATGCCGGACGCGACCACCCGTTCCTGCTCGCGCCGACCGCCGGTCTGGTCGATCAGCACCGTCCAGCCGTACTCGGCGGCGGCGGTGACCACGTAGCGGGCCAGCTCGGCGAAGTACGGAATGTCCAGTTCCGGCACGGCCAACGCGATCACCCCGGTGCGGCCCTTGCGCAGGTGGCGGGCGGAGAGGTTGGGCCGGTAGTTGAGCTCGGCGATCGCTTCCTCGACCCGCGCCCGGGTGTCCGGCCGAACGTGCACATAGCCGTTCACGACGTTGGAGACGGTCTTGACCGACACGCCGGCCCGTTCAGCCACGTCCTTGAGCCTTTGTCGCACTCCGCAACCTCCCCGATGTAACTGAGCGCACCATACCTCGTCAGCAACCCTTTACAACGTTGCCTACAACGTTGTAGAAACGTGGACACCGGGTGAACGGTGACTGCGCTCACCCGGCATCGGCACTGAGGAAAGGTGGCACCCTTGCGGACCGCGCAGCTGACGATCGACCCGGCCTTCTCCATCGGCCCGGCCGACCGACGCCTCTTCGGCTCCTTCGTCGAGCACATGGGGCGGTGCGTCTACGGCGGCATCTACGAGCCCGGCCACCCCAGCGCCGACTCCCGCGGCCTGCGCCGCGACGTGCTGGATCTGACCCGTGAGCTGGGCGTCTCGGTGGTCCGCTACCCGGGCGGCAACTTCGTCTCCGGCTACCGCTGGGAGGACGGGGTCGGCCCGGTCGGCGACCGGCCGCGCCGGCTCGATCTGGCCTGGAAGACGATCGAGACCAACGCGTTCGGGCTGGACGAGTTCATGACCTGGGCCGCCGAGGCCGACGTCGAGCCGATGATGGCGGTCAACCTCGGCACGCGCGGCGTCCAGGAGGCACTGGACCTGCTGGAGTACGCCAACCACCCGGGCGGCACCGAGCTCTCCGACCTGCGGCGCAAGCACGGCGCGGAGGACCCGTACGGGGTGCGGCTGTGGTGCCTGGGCAACGAGATGGACGGCCCGTGGCAGGTCGGCCACAAGACCGCAGACGAGTACGGCCGCCTCGCCGCCGAGGCCGCCCGCGCGATGAAGATGATCGACCCCTCGATCAGCCTGATCGCCTGCGGCAGCTCCAACCGGCGGATGCCCACGTTCGCCTCGTGGGAGGCGACCGTGCTGGAGCACACCTACGAGCACGTCGACTACATCTCGGCGCACACCTACTACGACCCGTCCGACGGCGACCAGGCCAGCATCCTGGCCTCGGCCGTGGACATGGACAACTTCATCACCGAGGTCGTCGCGACCGCCGACCATGTGGCCGCCAAGCAGCGACACAGGCGCAAGCTGAAGATCTCCTTCGACGAGTGGAACGTCTGGTACGAGTCCCGCCTCCAGTCCGACCTGGACCGGCGCGGTTGGGTCGAGGCTCCGGCGCTGATCGAGGACGACTTCACCGCGGTCGACGCCGTGGTCGTCGGCGACCTGCTGATCACCCTGCTGCGCCACGCGGACCGGGTCGGGGTGGCCGCCCAGGCCCAACTGGCCAACGTGATCGCGCCGATCCGCACCCGCAACGGCGGCCCAGCCTGGCGGCAGAGCATCTTCCACCCGTTCGCGCTGACCGCTCGGTACGCCCGGGGCACGGTGCTGCGCACCGACCCGGTGTCGCCGCGCTACGACACGAAGAAGTACGGGGACGTGCCGGTGCTCGACACGGTCGCCGTACACGATGAGCAGACCGGCGAGCTGACCGTCTTCGCGGTCAACCGCGACTCCACGGACCTCGCGTTGGACCTCGACCTGCGCGGCCTGCCAGGGCTGTCCGGTCTGTCCTTCCTGAGCCTCGCTGCCGGATCTGATCCGTCGGCGACGAACACCGAGGCCGAGCCCGATCGGGTGACGCCGCAGGAAATGCCCACCCCCACCCCCGACGGCGGCCGGTGCACCGTGCGCCTGCCCGCCGTGTCCTGGAGCGTGCTGCGCTTCGGCCCGCCCAGCGCCTGAATCCGCACCGGGTTTGACCAGGCACAATTCATTCCGTCCCCCTGCAAGGAGATACAGCATGATCCAGAACGACATGAGCCGGCGGCGCCTGCTCGGCCTCGGTCTCGGAGTCGGTGCCGCGGCCTCGCTGACCCTCGCCGGTTGCGGCGGCGGCGATGACAGCACCTCCGGGCCAGCTGCCGGCAACGGCGGCAAGGAGTACACCGGCCCCAAGGTGGACCTGAAGCTGTGGAACGGCTTCACCGGCGGTGACGGCGACATCTTCAAGGCGCTGGTGAACCAGTTCAACACCGAGCACAAGAACATCGCCGTGTCGGTGGCCACGTACCAGTGGGAGGACTACTACAACAAGCTCCCCGGTGCGGCCTCCAGCGGCAACGGCCCGGACATCGCGGTCATGCACATGGACCAGCTCGCCACCTTCGCCGCCCGCGGCGTGATCACCGAGCTGGACGACGTGGCCAAGAACCTGGAGCTCGCCGAGGGCGACTTCGCCCCCACGGTGTGGAAGGGCGGGCTCTACAACAACAAGCGGTACGGCATCCCGCTGGACATGCACCCGCTGGGCTTCTACTACAACAAGGCCGTCATGCAGAAGGCCGGCCTGGACCCGAACAAGCCACCGGCGACCAGGGAGGAGTACACCGCGGCGCTGACCGAGTTGAAGAAGGCCGGTGTGCAGGGCTTCTGGGTCAGCCCCTTCCAGTTCACCGGCGGCATGACCTTCTACTCGCTGCTCAACCAGTGGGGCGCCACCCTCTTCGACGCCGAGGTGGCCAAGGCCACGTTCAACTCCGACCCGGCGGTCGAGGCGTGCACCTGGCTGGTCGACATGGTCAAGCAGGGCTTCTCACCCGCCAATGTCGGTCAGGACGCCGACTACCTGGCCTTCAAGAGTGGCAAGAACGCCTTCACCTGGAACGGCATCTGGCAGATCAACGATCTGAAGAAGAGCCCCGAGGTCCAGTGGGGCGTCGCCCCGCTGCCGCAGATCGGTAGCAAGCCGGCGGCGTGGGCCAACTCGCACAACTTCACCATCGTGAAGCAGCGGGCCAACGACGCCAACAAGGTCTCCGGCGCGAAGGTCTTCA
Source organism: Micromonospora sp. NPDC005291 (assembly GCF_040607415.1). Lineage (NCBI taxonomy): Bacteria > Bacillati > Actinomycetota > Actinomycetes > Micromonosporales > Micromonosporaceae > Micromonospora > Micromonospora sp. NPDC005291. The sequence goes on along the minus strand of NZ_JBEXGR010000007.1, from coordinate 245,781 downwards.
TCAACTGGCTCAGCGAGCACTCGCTGGACTGGGCGAAGGGCGGCCAGATCCCGGCCCGCAAGGCGGTCCGCGAGGGCGCCGAGTTCAAGGCGCTGCCGGAGATCTCGTCGCTCGCCCCCGAGCTGGAGTACGCGGCCTTCCCGCCGGCGGCGCCGGGTCTCGGCGAGGTCATGACGACCTTCTACAACTCCTTCAACGAGGCCGCGCTGGGCAAGAAGTCGCCCAAGCAGGCGCTCGACGACGGTGTGGCGAAGGCCAACAAGCAGCTTGAGGACAACCGCAAGAAGTACGGGAGCTGATAACCCGTGGCGGACGTGATCGAGGTCGGGGCGGCGCGCGATGACGCGCCGCCCTCGGCGGCCAAGGCTCCCCGCCGGGGTGCCTCGGCGGGCCGGACCGGACGGGCGACGCCGTATCTGTTCCTCGCCCCCTACCTGATCCTGTTCGGGGTGTTCGGCCTTCTGCCGATCATCGTGGGCCTGTGGCTCAGCGTGCACCAGTGGGACTTCCAGCTGCCCAATCGGCCGTTCGTCGGGTTGGACAACTATAAGGAGCTCTTCTCCAGCGAATCCGCCGTCTACGGCGACTGGTGGGAGAGCATCCGGGCCACCGCGATCTTCACGGTGCTGTCGGTGCCGCTGCTGGTGGTCGTACCCCTCGGGTTGGCGCTGTTGCTGAACCGCTCCTTCCCTGGTCGGACCTTCTTCCGGGCGATCTACTTCGCGCCGTACGTGCTGGGCGTCGCGGTGATCGGCCTGCTCTGGCGGTTCCTGTTGGACGCCAACCTGGGCCTGGTCAACCGGCTCCTCGGCGCGGTCGGTCTACCGGCGGACACCCCGTGGGTGACCAACATGCCGTGGGCGTGGATCTCGCTGGTCGGGGTCACCGTCTGGTGGACGTCCGGCTTCAACGCGGTGATCTACCTGGCCGGCCTGCAGGACATCTCGCCGGAGCTGTACGAGGCAGCCCGGATGGATGGCGCCAACGCCTGGCAGCGGTTCCGCAACATCACCCTGCCCGGGCTGCGCCCGGTGCTGCTCTTCGTGATCACCACGACCGTGCTCGCCTCGGCGAACATGTTCGGCCAGTCGTTCCTGATCACCCAGGGGACGCCCGGCACGGAGACCCGCACGGTGGTGTGGTTCATCGTCGAGACGGGGCTGCGTAACAACAACGCCGGCAAGGCGGCCGCGATGAGCATCGTGTTCGCCCTGATGCTGGCCGTCGTGAGCATCGCCAACTTCCGCCTCTTCCGCTACAAGGAAGACTGAGGGGACCGCCATGACGACGCCCACGCGGACTTCCCGCGGTTCCACGGCCGCGAGCCGGGTCGTGCTCTACGCCACCCTGGTAGCGCTGGCCCTGATCTTCCTGATCCCGCTGGTGTGGATGGTCATCACCTCGCTGAAGACCTACACCGCCGCCCAGCAGATGCCGCCGAGCTGGCTGCCGAACCCGATTGCGGGCTACGGCTACGAGCAGGTCCTCAACAACACGGCCAACCCGGTGCTGCGCTGGTTCCTCAACAGCATGCTGGCCGCCACGCTGCACTCCCTGCTGGTGCTGGTGACCGCCTCGATGGCCGCGTACGCGCTGGCCCGGCTGAAGTTCCGGGGGCGCGGGGTGAGCTTCGCGCTGATCGTCGGAACGCTGTTCATCCCGCCGACCTCGCTGATCATCCCGAACTTCCTGATCGTCGACCAGCTCAACTGGATCGACACCCTCGCCGTGGTGGTGGTGCCCGGCGCGGCCAGCGCGTTCGGGGTGTTCTTCCTGCGGCAGTTCTTCCTCTCACTCCCCAACGAGTTGGAGGAGGCCGCCACGCTGGACGGCGCCAACCAGTGGCAGATCTTCTTCCGGGTGGTGCTGCCGCTGTCCAAGCCGGCGCTGGCCACCCTGGCCGTGCTGTCGTTCCTCACCAACTGGAACGACTTCCTCTGGCCGATCTTCGTGCTGTTCAGCCCGGAGAAGCTCACCCTGCCGCCGGGCCTGGGCCTGCTCCAGGGCTCGTACGTCACCGACTACCCGGTGATCATGGCGGGGGCGGTGCTGGCCAGCGTGCCGGTGCTGATCCTCTTCGTGCTCGCGCAGCGGCACATCATCCAGGGTGTCTCCCGCAGCGGTCTGAAGGGATGACGCGCACCACCACCCGGCGACGCGGCGCGGCGGCGATCATCGCCGCCGCGTTGCTCGTCGCGGGCTGCACCGAACCCACCCCCACGAGCAGCGGGAGCGACTCCAGCATGTTCACCAACCCGGTCGTACGCACCGACGCCCCTGATCCGCAGTCGATCCAGGTGGGCGACACCTGGTACCTGTTCCACACCAACTCGGGCGGCCGAAACGTCCCGGTGCTCACGTCGACGGACCTGGTCGACTGGGCCGAATCCGGGGATGCCCTGCCGGCGCTGCCGGACTGGGCGGACGCCGGCAAGACCTGGGCGCCGGAGGCGATCCAGTTGGCACCGGACCGCTTCCTGCTCTACTACACGGTCGCCGGGCGGGAATCCGGGCGGCAGTGCGTCGGCCGGGCGGTGGCCAGTGCGCCACAGGGGCCGTACCGGGACGACGCGGCCGGCCCGCTGATCTGCCAGGCCGACCTGGGCGGGGCGATCGACGCCAGCCCGTTCCGGGACACCGACGGCAGTCTCTGGCTGCTCTGGAAGAACGACGGCAACGCGATCGGGGTGGACACCTGGCTCTGGTCGCAGCGCCTCTCCGAGGACGGCCTGACCCTCGTGGGCGAGCCGACGAAGCTGCTCAAGCAGACCGAGCCGTGGGAGGGCACCCTGATCGAGGGGCCGTTCTTCCACCGCCAGGACGGTCGGCTGCTCCTCTTCTTCGCCGCCAACGCCTACGACCGGGCGGAGTACGCCGAGGGCTACGCGATCTGCGAGAGCCCGACCGGCCCGTGTGTGAAGGCCGCCGAGAACCCGATCCTGAAGAGCACCGAGGCCGCCTCAGGCCCCGGCCACGCCTCGATGGTGGTCAAGGACGGCCGGACCTGGCTGCTCTACCACGCGTGGCCACCCGGCCAGGAGGGCAGCACCGACCCGGGCCGGCAGGTCTGGCTCGACGAGGTGACCTGGGTCGACGGCAAGCCAGTGGTCAAGGGCCCAACCGCCACACCCCAACCCCGCCCCTAACCCTGCCCCCACCGCGTGCCCCTCACTCCCCGCCGCGTCGATCTAGGGCATATCGTCGCTAGTGGATCTCTGATCACGACGATATGCCCTAGATCGACGACGTGGGGGGCGGGAGGGGAGAGGGCGAGGGGGGTCAGCTGTCGGCGGACGGCTCGCGGGGTGCCGGGGCGACGGCGGGCTCGTGTTGGGCCAGCCGGTTGCGGCGGTAGCCGTAGCCGAAGTAGATGAGCGCGCCGAGCAGCATCCAGGCCAGGAACCGTAGCCAGGTCTCCACCGATAGGTTGAGCATCAGGTAGAAGCAGGCGAGCGCGGAGACGACCGGCAGCACCGGCGAGAACGGCACCCGGAACGGCCGCTCCAGGTCCGGGCGCTTGCGGCGCAGGATCGGCACCGCCATCGAGACCAGCACGAACGCGCAGAGCGCGCCGATACTGACCAGGTCGGCCAGCGCGGACAGCGGCAGGAAGCCGGCCAGCAGCGCGACCGCCACCGTCATGATCGCCGAGATCCGGTACGGGGTGCCCCAGCGCGGGTGCACCTTCGCGATCGAGGGAGGGATCAACCCGTCCCGGGCGATGGCGAAGCCGATCCGGCCCATCGCCACCAGGTCGACCAGGATGACGCTGGTCAGACCGGCGACCGCGGCGATGGAGACGAGCACGGCCGCCCAGCCGGCGCCGACCGCCTCGAAGGCCGACGCGATCGGGGCACCCCGATCGATCTCGCTGTACGGCACCATGCCGACCAGCACCAGCGAGACGCCGACGTAGAGCACGGTGGAGATGAGCAGCGTGCCGAGCAGACCCAGGGTGAGGTCCCGCTTGGGCTTGCGCGTCTCCTCGCCCAGGTTGGCGACCGCCTCGAACCCGGTGTAGGCGAAGAAGACCACGGCGGCGGCGCTGAGCACCCCAACGAAGCCGAAGACCGACGGTTCCAGCCCGAAGAGCGCCTGCGTGACCGGTTGCTTGATGCCGTCGTCGCCGCTGCCCGCGGGCTCGGCCGGCGGGATGAACGGGGTGAGGTTGGCGGCCTTGACGAAGAACAGCCCGGCGACCACCACGAAGACGCAGATGGCCACCTTGACCAGCACCAGGAGGTTGGTGATCCGGGCGGACTCCCGGATGCCGACGATCGCCACGACGCCGAGGATCAGCACGATGGCGATGGCACCGACGTTGACGGTGCTGCCCTCCTCACCGAACCACCGGGTCGGCAGGTCGAGCAACTCGGCCAGGTAGCCGGACCAGCCGCGAGCCACCACAGCCGCGCCGAGCGCGAACTCCAGCAGCAGGTCCCAACCGATGATCCAGGCGACGATCTCGCCCATCGTGGCGTACGCGTAGGTGTAGGCGCTGCCGGCGGTCGGCACGCTGGAGGCCAACTCGGCGTAGCAGAGCGCGGCGAGCAGGGCCACCACGCCGGCGATGGCGAAGGAGATCACCACGCCCGGTCCGGCGCTGTCCCGGGCCTCGATTCCGGTGAGGGTGAAGATGCCGGTGCCGATCACGATGCCGATGCCGAAGCCGGTGAGGTCGACCGCGCCGAGCCGTCTCTTCAGCCCCAGCCCGCCGTCGGTGCCGTCCGCCTCGCTCTGGGCTATCACGTCCTTGATCGGTTTGGTTCGCAGCACGGACACGCGGTCACCCCTTCCACCGTGCGACCACCCGCGTGGCCGCCGGTAGCCGGCGTTGCTACCCAGCGGCGGTAATGGTCAATCGCATCGATCGGGCGCGAACCCTTGCGGCAGTGACCCGAGTGTGAAAATTTTCTACCTGCGGCCGACAGTCAGCGACGAATCTTGCCGGCAGTGCCGTGCTGAACACCGGTAGCCCCAACGAAGGGACACACCGCATGAAGGCCATACGACTCGGAGCCGCCGGGCTGGTCGCAGTCCTGCTCGGCACACTCGTCACCATCACCCCCGCGAGCGCCGCGCCCAGCGCGGCCGGCACCACCACCGCCACCTGCACCACCGACCCGGCCACCCCGAAGCGGCAGTTCCGGGCCATGTGGATCTCGTCGGTGGTCAACATCGACTGGCCCAGCAAGGCGTCCCAGACCAGCCCGGATCGGGTCGCCGCCCAACAGGCCGAATACCGCGGCCTGCTCGACCTCGCTCAGCGGCTGAACCACAACGCCGTCGTGGTGCAGGTCCGGCCGACCGCGGACGCCCTCTGGCCCTCGCCGTACGAGCCCTGGTCGGAATACCTGACCGGCGTACGCGGCCAGGACCCAGGCTGGGATCCGCTGGCCTTCCTGGTCGAGGAGGCACACCGACGCAACCTGGAGTTCCACGCCTGGTTCAACCCGTACCGCGTCTCCATGCCGGCGCCCGGCGGTGCCGGCGCCGACCTCAACCTGCTCGCCCCCGGCCACCCGGCCCGGCAGCATCCGGACTGGACCTTCGCCTACCCACCGGCCGGCGTGGCCGGCAGCCGGCTCTACTACAACCCCGGCATCCCGGAGGTCCGCGAGTTCGTGCAGACCGCGATGATGGACGCGGTCAGCAGGTACGACATCGATGGCGTGCACTTCGACGACTACTTCTACCCCTACCCCAGCGGCAGCCACCAGGTGCCCGACGACGCCACCTTCGCGGCCCACAACCGGGGCTTCACCGACCGGGCGGACTGGCGGCGGGACAACATCAACCTGCTGGTCCAGGAAATGAACGGCAAGATCAAGGCGGCCAAGCCGTGGGTGAAGTTCGGGGTCAGCCCGTTCGGCATCTGGCGGAACAAGGCCGTCGACCCGCTGGGCTCGGACACCACCGGCAGCCAGTCGTACGACATCATCTCCGCCGACACCCGCAAGTGGGTCAAGGAGGAGTGGATCGACTACGTGGTTCCGCAGCTCTACTGGTACATCGGCCAGTACCCGGCGGCGGACTACGCGCGGCTGGTCCCGTGGTGGGCCGAGACGGTGCGCGGCACCCGCGTCCAGCTCTACATCGGCCAGGCCGACTACAAGAGCGGCGATCCGGCGTACGGGCAGTTCTGGCAGAACCCGAGCGAACTGTCCGACCACCTGACGCTCAATCGGGCGTACCCGGAGGTGCAGGGCAACGTGCACTTCTCCGCCGTCCAGGTGCGGGCCAACCGGCTCGGCGCCACCGACACCTACGCCGCCGAGCACTACTCCCGTCCGGCGCTCGTGCCGGCGATGTCGCACCTGCCGGCCCGCCCACTGCTCTTCCCGGTGGTCACCAAGGCAGCGCGGCAGGCCGACGGAGTACGGCTGACCTGGCGCCAGCCGGCTGACGGCGTCGGGCCACTGGGCGCTGCCGCCTCGTACGCGATCTACCGGTTCGATGGCACCACGCTGCCCGGTCGGTGTGGCACCGCGGACGCCGCCCACCTGGTCGGCACCGTCCGGGCCACCTCCGGCGGCGCCCAGTCGTGGGTGGACACGTCAGCCGAGCCCGGCCGGCGCTACACCTACCAGCTCACCGCACTGGACCGGTTGGCCAACGAGAGCCCGACGAGCCCACCGGCCTTCGTCCTGCGCTGACCCGTCCACCCTGCATCGAATGCCCCGGGCGCCCCGCGCGTCCGGGGCATTCGTGTGTTTCGACGCATGTCATCAATAGTTGGCGATACGCATACCGCCTAGTTGATCAGTTGATCGAGACTCATCGACATCCGGTAACCCGCCGGTAACTTCCGTCCCACCCGCTCACCCCGCGGAGGTAACCCGTGCCCCGACGTCTCGCCACCCTGATCGCCTCGGGCGCGCTCGCGCTGCTCGCCACCCTCGCCATCGCCTCCCCCGCCGCCGCCGTCACCCCCGCACAGCGACTGTCGGTGCTCTCCAGCTGGACCCAGACCAGCGCGTCCAGCTACAACTCCTGGAACAACGCCCGGGTCAACCGGGCGCCCTGGGCCGAGTACAACTTCAACTGGTCCACCGACTACTGCTCGTCGAGCCCCGACAACCCGCTCGGGTTCACCTTCAACCTGGGCTGCTACCGGCACGACTTCGGCTACCGCAACTACAAGGCGGTCGGCCAGTTCCCCGCCAACAAGTCCCGACTGGACAGCGCCTTCTACGAGGACCTGAAGCGCGTCTGCACCACGTACAACGCGGTCGTCCGGCCGGCCTGCTACAGCCTGGCCTGGACCTACTACCAGGCCGTCAGCATCTTCGGTTCCGTGGCGGCCGTGCAGCAGGCCGACATCGACCGCGCCGCCCAAATGAAGGCCAAGGCCGAAGCCGCAGCCGCCGCCCGCACCTAAACCCCAACCCCAACCCCCGCCCCGCCCCGCCCCGCCCCGCCCCGCCCCGCCCCGCCCCGGTTGATCATGAAGTTATTGCCCGCCCGCCCGGCGTGTCGGAGCAATAACCTCATGGTCAACAACGGCGGTGGTGGTGGTGGGGCAGGGGTGGGGTGCGGTTAGGCGCGTTCGGTTCTGGTGGCTGGGTGGTGTTCCGGGTCGGCGGGGCGGCGGGGGATTGGCTGGGACAGGCCGGTGCTGAAGCGGGTCGAATCCGCCGCCAGGTCCGGATGTTCCACGTCCAGTGCCAGCGCCGCAGCCTCGTCCAGCCCCAACTCGGCACCCTCGCCGTACGCGTCGTCGAAGGCCGCGTCGCCCAACGCCGCACGCAACTCCACCTGCTGATCGGCCCAGTAGCCGCCGAAGATGCCCGGCGTCGCTCGCATGCTCGCCCGGGTGGCCTGTGCCGCCCCGAACAGCCGGGCGGCGGTCAACCGGTCCCCTCCGATCGCGCAGCGGACCGCGACCGCGTTCAACGTGTCGCACGCCCGACCGTGGTAGCCGTGGCCCATCCGGGAACGCAGCGCCACCAGCAGGTGCTCGTGTGCGGCGATCACGTCGCCCCGGGCCAGCGCGACCATCCCGAGCAGCATGTCCACCGAGCGCCGGCCCCGCTCCACCGGCCGGGCCGCCTCCACCGGACGGACCGCCCCCAGCAGATCCGCTGCCTCCTCCAGGGCGCCGCGCCGCCAGAGCAGCTCGGCCAGGCTGAACACCGCGAACAGCGCGTCGCCGACCACGTCCTGCCCGTGCGCCCAGTCGATGACCTCTCGGCACACCCGCTCGGCCTCGACGAACTGCCCCATGTCCACCAAGGGCGCGGCCCGGCCGGCGAGCACCCGGGCCAGCAGCCCGGCATCACCGGCCTGCCGGGCGGCCGCCTCCGCCCGCTGGGAGTAACGCAGCTCCTCGGCGAACTCGCCGTCTGCGCCGGCGTGCAGGGAGTGCATGTGGTAAACCGCCGCCAGCTCCGCCTCGGGGATCCGCTCGCCCGTTTCAGCGATCCGCCCGTACAACCGGAACAGCCACAGCCGCCCCTCCCGGGCCAGGCCCCGCTCAAGCCACCACTGGTCCAGGCCGCCAGCCAGGCCGAGACCGGCGCGGGCGCTGCCCCCGGTGGCGCACCACCGCAGCGCGGCGCGCAGCTCCCCGGCCAGTGGGTCAAGGGCATACAGCGACAGCGTCACCGGCCGGCCGTCCTGGCCCAGGTGTGCCCGGTCCAGTGCGTGCGCCGACCAGGCCACATGCCGGTTCCGGGCGGCCTGTTCCTCGCCCGCCTCGGCCAACCGCCGCGCCGCGTACGCCCGGATGGGGTCAAGCATCCGGTAGGTGCTGCCGGCAGCACGCGGCTCGGCCAACACCATCGACTTGTCCACCAGCACCGAGAGCGGATCCAGCGGGTCGTCGCCCAGCAGCCACTCCACCGTCGCCAGGTCCACCGGCCCGGCGAAGACCGCCAGCCACCGCAGCAGGCGGGCGGCCCGTGGCCCCAGCGTCCGGTACGACCAGGTGACGGTGGCCTGCATGGTCAGGTGCCGCTCGGTGGCCGAGCGCTGCACCGCCCTGCTCGCCGGGGTGGGCGGCGACGACCCGGCCGCCGCGGCGACCAGGTCCACGGTGTCCTGCTGGTTGCCGGACCAACCCCGCTCCACCGGCGGCGGCTCCGGGTCCTCCCGGCCTGCGTCCAGTGTGCCGAGCACATCGTCCAGCCGCTCGGCGAGCTGGCCGACCGAGAGCACCCGCAGCCGGGCGGCGGCCAGCTCGATGGCGAGCGGCAAGCCGTCCAGCCGCTGCACCACCCGGCGCAGATCGGCCGACTCGGCCGGGTCCGGTTGCCGGCCGCCGCGCGCCGCCGCCGTACGGTCCAGCAGCAACGCCACCGCGTCACTCTCCGCTCCGTCCGCCCGCGGGTCGACCGAGAGCGGCGGGATCCGCCAGACCACCTCGCCGGGCAGGCTGAACGACTCACGGGTGGTCGCGACGACCCGCACGCCGCCCCCGCCGGACAGCAACCGCGCGATCACCTCCGCACAGGCGGCCGGCTGCGTGTCACAGGTGTCCAGCACGACCAGCATGCGGCGACCGGCCGCGTACTCGACCAGGGTGTCCAGCATCGGCCGGCCCGGCTCGGGTCGCAGGCCGAGCACCGCGGCGATCGCGAACGCCACCAGCCCCGGGTCGGTCACCGCGGCGATGTCCACGAACCAGACCCCGTCCGGGTACGCCTCGACCACCCCGCTGGCCAACTCCACCGCGAGCCGGGTCTTGCCCGCGCCGCCCGCGCCCAGCACCGTGACGAGGCGGTGCTGTTTCACCAACAGGCCCAGCTCGACGCGCTCGGTCTGCCGACCGACGAACGAGGTCACCTGGGTTGGCAGGTTGTGCGGCACCGCGTCGGCGGTACGGGGTCGGGGGAACTGCCGCTCCAGGCCCGGCGCGACCAGTTGGAACAGTCGCTCCCGGTCGTCGAAGCCGCGTAGCCGGTGAAGGCCCAGGTCGAGCAGGGTCGCACCGGGCGGCAACGGCTCGGCCCGACGTGCGGTGGACGCCGAACAGAGCACCTGCCCGCCGTGCGCGGCGGCGGCCACCCGGGCGGCCCGGTGCACCTCGGGGCTGATGTACTCGCCGTCGCGCGGCTCGGCGTAGCCGGTGTGCAGGCCCATCCGTACCCGGGGCGCGGCTTCGGTGGTGGGCCAGTCGTGGCTGGACAATGCCCGCTGGGCGGTCAGGCACGCGGTCAGCGCCGCCGCCGCGTCCTCGAAGGCCAGGAAGAACGAGTCGCCTTCGGTCAGCAGCTCCGCGCCACCCGTGCTGGCCAGTGTCCGGCGCAGCAGCCGGCGGTGCTCGGCGAGCACCGGCCGGTAGTCCGGGCCGAGCAGCTGGGCCAGCCGGGTCGAGCCCTCGATATCGGTGAAAACGAAGGTCACCCAACCGCTCGGGAGCTGGATCCGTGGCGACATGCGTGGAACCTCCGCCCGTGACGTCGGATTCATGCTGCCTGAGTCCGAGCGGTCACGCATCGTGAGAACGGCCGGGCAGGTGCCGCCTCAAGGTGCCACTCGGACCCGCTCCCGGCAAGGCAAGCCCACCAGGCGGCGGCGAGTTGGCCCGATCAGCAGCCGCAGGCGCCGCCGCAGCACCCACCACCGGCGGGTGCCGGGGCACCACCGGTGGCACCACCCCGCCCGGTGACCGCGACCGCGGAGAGCAGCTTGACCGTGTCGGCGTGTCCCTGTGGGCAGGCAGCCGGCTCACCGGCCGCCGCCATCGATCGGTTGACCTCGAAGGTGTCGCCGCAAGCGCGGCAGCGGAACTCGTACCGGGGCATGGCACCCAGACTACGTGGATCTGGCGTCCGGCGGAGTATGGGTGATACTCGACGGGTGGTGGACGGCGAGGACGACACGCGTGTGCAACCGTTACGACCGGCCGCGCCGATGGACGGGCCACTCGAAGGCCCGGGGGCGGCGCCGGACCCGGTGCGCGCGGTGCCCCGCCCCCGCCGACCCTGGCTGAGCGGCCGATCCGGGACCAAGCCGACCACACCAGCGGAGACGGCCACCCCGACCACCCCCGCCGGCTCCGATCCGGACGCGAGCGCCACCGCCCCGGCCCCGTCCGATCCGGACGCGAGCGCCACCGCCCCCGGCACGAACCCTCCGACCGAGCCCGAGTCGTCCCCGACTGCCGACGCGTCGGTTGACGATGCGAAGACCGTCACCGTGGTCGACGCCGCGGATCTGACGAAAACCACTGTGGATGAATTGACCGTCGTGCCGGCAGCCGACCCCGCCCGGCGACGGCGGATGCCGTTCGCGCACGCGGTACGGCTGCCGCCGCGTCAGGCAGCAGCCTCCGCCGCCCGCGCGACCCGCGCCTGGGCTCACCGGCCAAGTGGCCGGCTCACTCTGCCCGGCGTCTTCCTGCTGGCGATGGTGGCCGCGACCGCAGCGGCGGGGGCGCTGCTCGTGCCGGCCACGATCCGCGCACCCCGCACGGTCGCGGCCGACTCCTCCGCCACGCCGACCGCAGTCGCACCGCCGGCGGTGCCGTCCGGCCTACCCACCGGCCCGCTGCCCACCGGGCCCGTCCCGACCGGCCCGGTGCCCGGCGGCGGGCTGCCCACCGGCGGGCTACCCACCAACGGGCTTCCGACCGGGCCGGTGATCGGAGGTCGGCCGTCGGACGCCCTGGCCGGCTGGGCTCAGCAGGTCGGCTCCAAGGTCGGCGTCCCCGCTGTCGCCATGCAGGCGTACGGCTATGCCGAGCTGGTGCTCGCCCAGACCAACCGCAGCTGCGCGCTGAGCTGGACCACGCTGGCCGCGATCGGTCAGGTCGAATCGGGGCACGGCTCGGCCAACGGCGCGCGGCTGGGGCAGGACGGCAAGGCGCTGCCAAAGATCATCGGACTGCCGTTGGACGGGAAGGACGGCCGGATGCGGATCATCGACACCGACCGTGGGGTGCTTGACGGGGATACGACCCTCGACAAGGCGATCGGGCCGATGCAGTTCATCCCGACCACCTGGCAGGAGATCGGCGCGGACGCGGACAACGACGGGGTCAAGGACCCGCACGACCTGGACGACGCCGCCCTGGCGGCGGGCAACTACCTCTGCAAGGGCGGCCGCAACCTGAGCATCCCGGGCGACTGGTGGAACGCGATCCTGTCGTACAACGACGTGCGACGGTACGCCCAGGAGGTCTACGACACCGCGAACCGGTACGGACGGGCCAGTCGCCCGTGAAGTGATCGTTTAGATACGTTGGAGAACTGGACACTTCCCCCGGGCAGCTGTTAGCGGCAAGCTAGACGGGTGATGGTGCGCGAGTGGGACCCCAGGACCGCGTCGTCCGCCGAGATCGCGTCGCTGGTGGCCACGCTGAACGCGGTCCTGGCGGCCGATCTGCCGCAGGACCCGCCGTGGCGGGAGACCTCGCTGCGGGAATACCTCGCCGAGGTGATGCCCGGCGAGCGGCGGATCTCCTGGATCGCTCAGGCCGAGCCGACCGCCCCTGGCGACCCGGGGGCGGTGCTCGGCCAGGTTCACGTGCTGCTCCTCGGTGACATCGGCGTGCTCGAGGTGCTGGTGCACCCGTCCGTGCGGCGCAGCGGCCTCGGCCGTGACCTGGTGTTGCGTGCCGCCCGCCGGGTCTACCAGGAGGGCTTCCGGTCGATCGGGGTCGAGGTGGTCGGCGACACGCCGGCGGTGGCCTTCTACGAGGCGCTCGGCTTCACCCGGGAGTACGTGGAGACGCGCAGCGTGCTCGACCTGACCTCGGTCGACTGGGCCGAGCTGGCCCAGATGGCCACCGGCATCGGGGCGGGCTACCACCTGGAGTTCTTCCCCGGTGGGCCACCGGATGACCTGATCGAGGCGTACGCACGGGCCAAGGCCGAGGTGCGCGACGTCGACGATGGTGAGCTGCGGCCCAGCTCCTACGACCCGGAGCGGCTGCGCGACAGCCTCGACACCCTGCACCGGCGGGGCATGAACCCGTACATCGTGCTCGCCCAGCACGAGCAGAGCGGCGAGGTGGCCGGCCTGACCGAGGTGGTGGTGCCGGCGCAGCACCCGACCCGCGCCGACCAGTACGACACGATCGTCGCGCAGGACCACCGGGGCTACGGCATCGACCGGGCGATCAAGGCCAGGATGCTGCTGGAGCTGCGTTCCGCCGAGCCGGAGCTGATCGAGGTGCAGACCTGGAACGCGCAGGCCAACGAGGCGATGCTGAAGGTCAACGCGGAGCTGGGCTACCGGCCCGACCGGGACTGGTGCGAATACAGCGTCGACGTCGCTGAGCTGGTGCACCGCCTCGACCCGCCGCGCTGAGGAATTCACGAAACTGTCCATTAGGGGATGGACGGTGGACAGTCGCGCACCTTAACGTGCGTTGACCCCATCCACCCATCGTGGAGGCCCTATGCGCCCGCGCCGCACAATCGCCGCGCTCGCGACCGCCACCGCCGCCGTGACCATCACGGCGCTCGGCGTCGCTCCCACCGCGGCCAGCGCCGCGCCCACCGACCTGTTCATCTCGGAGTACGTCGAAGGGTCGTCGAACAACAAGGCAATCGAGCTGTTCAACGGCACCGGTGCCCCCGTCGACCTCACCGCCGGCGGCTACCAGCTCCAGCTCTACTTCAACGGCTCCACCACGGCCACCGCGATCGCGCTGAGCGGGACGGTGGCCGCGGGTGACGCGTTCGTGTTCGCCAGCGCCTCGGCCGGGGCCGCCATTCTCGCCCAGGCCGACCAGACCACCGGGGCGAGCCTGTTCAACGGTGACGACGCGATCGTGTTGCGCCGGGGCACCACCGTGCTCGACTCGATCGGGCAGGTGGGCGTCGATCCGGGCACCGAGTGGGGTGCCGGTGCCACCAGCACCGCGGACAACACGCTGCGCCGACTGCCGACGGTGGCCGCTGGCGACACCGACCCGTCGGACGCGTTCGACCCTGCCGCGCAGTGGGCTGGCTTCCCGGTCGACACCTTCGACGGGCTCGGCACGCACACCGTGGACGACGGCGGCCCCGTCGACGCGCCGGCCACGCTGACCTGTGGCGGCCCGCTGGTCACCGCCGCGGGCACGGCGGCGGCCCGGGAGGTCACCGCCACCGACCCCGATGACACGATCGTCGACCTGGCGGTGACCGCGGTCAGCCCGACTCCGGCCACCGGCTCGATCACCCGCGACGCGTTCACCCCCGCCGAGGGCGTGGGCGGCACCGCCCGCGCCACGGTCGGCGCGAGCGCCGACCTCTCCGCCGGGGCGTACACCGTCACCGTCACCGCGACCGACGCGGGCGGCGGCACCGCCAGCTGCGCGCTGGTCGTGCAGGTGACCCGGGAGTTGACCGTCGGTGAGGTGCAGGGCCCGACCACCGACGCCGAGTCCGGTCCGAGCGACCGCTCACCGCTCGCCCCGGCGAGCGGCAACGGCACGAGCAGCACGCTGTACGACGTACGCGGCGTGATCACCCAGTTGACCCTGGCCCGCACCTCGGCCGGGGCGGAGCAGCACGGCTTCTTCCTGCAGAGCCGGACCGGCGACACCGACGGCGACCCGACCAGCTCCGACGGCATCTTCGTGTTCATGGGCGCGTTCACCTCGCTGATCGGCGGCTACGTCCCGACGGTTGGCGACGAGGTCGTCCTCCGGGCCCGGGTGTCGGAATACTTCACCTTCACTCAGCTCTCCGGCGCCTCGCTGGTCCGCCGGATCGCCACCGGCCTGGCCGTGGACACCGCAGTCGAGGTGGCGGACGCGGTGCCGCCGGTTGAGTTGACCGACGCGCAGCGCTTCTGGGAGCGGCACGAGGGCAGCCGGATGCGCGTAGGCGCGGGCAGTGGCGCGGTGAGCGGACGGGACGTCTTCTCCTCCACCGCCGACGCCGAGCTGTGGGTGGTCGACCGGGACGACCCGCTGCTGGACCGCGCCGACCCGTACGCCCGGCGGGTCTTCCGTGATTCGCACCCGCTGGACAACGACCCGACCCGCCGCTTCGACGACGGCAACGGCCAGCGAGTGCTGCTCGGCAGCATGGGCGTGAAGGCCACCGCCGGGGACAGCACGGCGCTGCTCCCGCCGGCACACACCTTCGACACGCTGCGCGCGGACGCGCTGGGCGCGGTCTACTACTCGTTCGAGAAGTACGGCGTCCAGGTCGAGCGGGCGGAGTTCGACGCCGGGGCCGACCCGTCGAAGAACAACCCGCCCAAGCCGGCCGACCGGTCGCAGGAGGTGGCGGTGGCCACCTACAACGTGGAGAACCTGTACGACTACCGGGACGACCCGTTCGACGGCTGTGACTTCGCCGGCAACGCCGGCTGCACCGGGGTCAGCCCGCCCTTCGACTACGTGCCGGCCAGTGAGGCGGACTACCGCGAGCACCTGACCTCGCTCGCCGACCAGATCGCCAAGGACCTGCACGCACCGGACCTGATCCTGGTGCAGGAGGCCGAGGACCAGGACATCTGCGCGGTCGCCGGAACGGCACTGACCTGCGGTGCCACGGACAACGCCGACGGCGCTCCGGACAGCATCCAGGAGTTGGCGCTCGCGGTGGCGGCGGCCGGCGGGCCGGCGTACGCCGCTGCCTATGACCGGACCGGCGCGGACGCCCGCGGTATCACCGCGGCCTTCCTGTACCGCACCGACCGGCTCTCGCTGGCCACGGCGACGGCCACGGACCCGCTGCTCGGCTCGGCGCCGACCGTCCAGTACCGGGCTCCGGGGTTGCCGGGCAACGCCGACGTGCAGAACCCTAAGGCGCTCAACGCGGTGCTGCCGGCGGACGTGGACACATCGACCGGCAAGGACGGCAACAACGTCTTCACCCGCGCTCCCCAGCTGGGCAGGTTCAGCGTGGCCGCGGCGCCCGGCTCGGCCGAGCGGTTCACCCTGTACGCGCTCAGCAACCACTACTCTTCCGGGCCGGACAGCCGGGTCGGGCAGCGGCGGGAGCAGGCGGCGTACGGCGCGGCGATCGTCACCGCGATCGAGGCGGCGGACCAGACCGCCCGGGTGGTCTACGGCGGGGATCTGAACGTCTTCCCCCGCCCGGACGATCCGTTGCCCTTCGGGAACCAGCAATTCAGCGCCACGGGCAGCCAGCCGACCCCGTCGGACCAGTTGGCCCCGCTCTACCAGGCGGGTCTGCACAACCTGTGGGACAACCTGGTCGCGGACGTGCCCGCGTCCGCCTACTCGTACAGCTTCGAGGGGCAGGCGCAGACGCTCGACCACCTGTTCGTCAACGAGGCGCTCTACGGCGACCTGGTGCAGGTACGGGCGGCGCACATCAACGCCGACTGGCCGGCGGAGTTCACCGGTGACGGGTCGCGGGGTTCCAGCGACCACGACCCACAGGTGGCCCGGTTCCGTTCTCGGGCGTCGCTGACCGTCGCCGACACGACGGTGGTCGAGGGCAACCAGGGCCCGCGGCAGCTCACCTTCACCGCCACCGTGTCCCGTCCGCTGTCCCAGCCGGTGCTGCTCTGCGCCGCCACCGTCGGCGTCACGGCGGAGGCTGGCTCGGACTTCGACCCGTACGCCGGCTGCAAGGTGCTGGCCGCCGGGCAGACGTCGGTCGTCTTCCCGGTGACGGTGCGGGGTGACCGGAAGCGGGAGTCGGACGAGAAGCTGACGCTGCTGGTGGCAGGCGTGCCCGGGTTGCGACTGACCGATCCGCTGGCAGTCGGCACGATCACCAACGACGACTGACCCTTCGGCCCTCCACGGGTGTCAGCGGCCCACCGTCCAGGTTTCCCGGACGGTGGGCCGCTGCCCTTCGCCCTCGGCCGCACCCCGCCCGGGTCAGTAGTAGTGGTGGCTGATCGGTGGTGGTGGCAGATGGCGGTGCTGAGCTACCCGCACCTCCCACTGGCTGCGTCGGCGTCGCGCCTCCCGATCTGCCGAGTCGCGGTGGTAGGTCTCCGGGGGCCGAGCCAGCCCGTAGACGTCCCCCCACCACTCCCCCGGCTCCGGGTCGAGGATGGTGTCGAGGTGTGACGGGTAGCGGCGGCCGGCACCGTCGTGAATGTCCTCCCGATCGGCCATCGGGTGGATGACCCGGCCGTCCTGGTCGACCACAACCAGATAGAGCCCGGATGCGGCGAGCAGGCGCTGCAGCACGGCCACACTTGGCGTCAGACTGCCCGCCTCAACCCGCCCCACTGTCGAGGGTGTGACTTTGGCAAACCGGGCCATCTGGCGCTGGCCCAACCCCTTCATGCGCCGGGCCCGACGAACGAGACCGGCGATGGGGAACGGACCGATGGTGGGACCCACAGAGGGAGGAGGATCGAGCGCCGAAGCCATGCGTCCACGATCCTCGGCCCGGACACGCGGCTCAATCCCTGTGGCAAAACCTGTGGATAACTGGCGGGGTCGGAGGCCAAGGGTGTCCCACGCCCCCTTTGCTCTGCTTCAACGGACGCAACAGTTCAGGGCTCTGAGTGTTGCGTCCGTTGAAGCAGAGCAAAGGGGGGAAAGGGCACCCGACTGCCTCCCTTGAGGCACACAGCGTAGAGACCCCGGGCATGGCCGAGGAGCGCGCAGGGAACGGCTCAGGAAGCGCAGGCTACGGACAAACGAGACCAGGCGCGACGGCCGGCGATGACCGTCAGTAGCGCTGGCGGAGCAGCCCGGCGGCCTCGACGGCCCAGTAGGTGAGGATGATCTGCGCGCCGGCCCGCTTGATCGAGGTGAGCGTCTCCAACATCACCCGCTCCCGGTCGATCCAGCCGTTCGCAGCGGCCGCCTCGACCATCGCGTACTCGCCGGAGACCTGGTAGGCAGCGACCGGGACGTCCACCGCGGCCCGCACCGCCGCCACCACGTCGAGGTAGGGCAGCGCCGGCTTGACCATCACCAGGTCGGCGCCCTCGGCGACGTCGAGCGCCACCTCGCGCAGCGACTCGCGCAGGTTGGCCGGGTCCTGCTGGTAGGTGCGCCGGTCGCCCTCCAGCGCCGACTCCACGGCGTCGCGGAACGGGCCGTAGAAGGCGGAGGCGTACTTCGCGGCGTACGCCAGCACGGCCACGTCCTGGTACCCGGCGGCGTCGAGCGCCCGGCGTACCACGCCCACCTGGCCGTCCATCATCCCGGACGGCCCGACCATGCCGACCCCGGCGGCGGCCTGGGCCACCGCCATCTCGGCGTACGCGGCCAGGGTGGAGTCGTTGTCGACCTCGCCGTCTGCGGTGAGCAGCCCGCAGTGCCCGTGCGAGGTGAACTCGTCCAGGCACAGGTCGCTCATCACCACCGTGGCGTCACCCACCTCGGCCACCACGTCGCGGATGGCGACGTTGAGGATGCCGTTCGGGTCGATGCCGCCGGAGCCGGTCGGGTCCCGTCGTTCCGGCACGCCGAAGAGCATGATCCCGCCGACACCGGCCCGGACCGCCTCGGCCGCCGCCTTGCGCAGCGAGTCCCGGGAGTGCTGGAGCACCCCCGGGAGCGACGCGATGGCCCGGGGCTCGGTCAGCCCCTCCTTGACGAACATCGGCACGATCAACTCGGCCGGGTCGACCCGGGTCTCGGACACCAGCCGGCGGATCGCCGGGGTGCGGCGCAGCCGGCGGGGCCGGATCTCGGGGTACGACATGGGAGGCCCTCCTCGAACGACTACCGGAAACGCAGGGCGGTCGGCCCCTGCACCTTCGAGCCGCGGCGCTGCTTGGCCGGCATGGCGGCCAGCTTCTCGCGCAGCTCGACGGCATAGGCGGCGAGCGCCTCCACCAGGTCGGGCACCGAGGCGTGCGGCGGCTGGACGTCGACCCGCAGGCCGAACTCCGTCGCGGTCTCCGCCGTCTTGGGCCCGATGACGGCAACAACGGTCCGGGCGTGTGGCTTCCCGGCGATGCCGACCAGGTTGCGCACGGTGGAGGACGAGGTGAAGAGCACCGCGTCGAACCCGCCGGACTTGATCGCGTCCCGGATCTCGGCGGGCGGCGGCGCTGCCCGCACCGTCCGGTACGCGGTCACGTCGTCGACCTCCCAGCCGCGCTCGGTGAGCCCGGCGGCGAGCGTCTCGGTGGCGATGTCGGCGCGCGGCAGCAGCACCCGGCCCACCGGGTCGAGGATCTCGTCGTGCGGGGAGAACTCGGCCAGCAGCCCCTCGGAGGACTGCTCCCCGGCGGGGATCAGCTCCGGCTGGATGCCGAACGCGCGGACCGCGTCCGCGGTCGCCTCACCGATGCAGGCGATCTTGACCCCACCGAAGTGCCGGGCGTCCAGACCGTGCTCGGCGAACTTCTCCCAGACCGCGCGGACCGCGTTCACCGACGTGAAGATCACCCAGGCGTACCGGCCGTCGACCAGGCCCTTGACCGCCCGCTCCATCTGCGCCGGCGTGCGCGGCGGCTCGACCGCGATGGTCGGCACCTCGCACGGGATCGCCCCGTACGCGCGCAGCCGGGCGCTCATCGCGCCAGCCTGCTCCTTGGTACGAGGTACGAGCACCTTCCAGCCGTACAGCGGGCGGTTCTCCCACCAGCTCAGCTTGTCGCGCTGACCCACCCCGACACCGACGGTGAGCACCACCCGGCCGGTGAAGCCGAGCGCGGCGGCCACGAAGCTGTCCACGGTCGACGTGGTCGTGTACTGGGTCTCGCCCGTGCCGTCGCCGGTCACACCGACGCCGGTGGTGCCGTCGACCCCGGCGGCGAGCAGCCCGTCCCGGACCGCGGCGAGGTCACCGGCGTCCACGGCGAGCGCGAGCGAACCCCGGCCGACGGCCGCGGCCAGCGCCTCGAAGTCCAGCACGCTGACGTCCTCGACGTCGGCAGCCGTACGCACACCCGGCAGCGGGACCCCCGCGTAGGTGGCCACACCCTCGGCCTGGCCGACGCCGGGCACCACCTCGAAGTGGGCGGCGGTGCGGGCCACCGCCTGCACCTCCTTGACCACCGAGTCGTGGCCGAACGGGTCGCCGGCGACCAGGTGCACCGCGTTCAACCCGGACCGGGCCGCGGAGATCAGCACCTTCGCCACGTCCCCCGGCGCGCCTTCGGCCGGGGTGAACTCGGCATCGTCCCTGGCTTCGGCGCGAACGACGGCGAGCAACGACTCCGGGACTCCCCGGTCGTAGATCACCTGGTCGGCGTCGACCAGGGCGTCGTGCGCCCGACGGGTCAGCAGGCCGGGGTCACCGGGGCCAGCGCCGACGAACGCGATACGGCCGACGGGCTTACGGGTGCGGGTCATTCTGTGCTCCCAAATTGCTGGGTCCCCGGGCCGGTGTGTCCTTCGTGGCCGAGGATCGAGTCGGCGCCGAGGTCGAGGAGTTCGGCGGCGAGTGCCTTACCGATCTCCGCCGCGTCGGCGGGCGTTCCGGTGCGGGACAGCCGGAGGTCACGAGTGCCGTCCGGGCTGATCACCGCCCCGCGCAGGTAGATCTCATCGCCGCCAACGCCAGTGGCGTTCGAGCCGGTCGGCTCGCCTTCGGCGATGATGGCGTAGGCGGCGACGGGTGCGCTGCACCCGGCCTCCAGGGTTGCCAGCAACGCGCGCTCCGCGGTGACCGCGGCGTGCGACGGTGCGTGGTCGAGCACCGCGAGCAGCTCGACCAGGTCCTGGTCGTCGACCCGGCACTCCACGGCCAGCGCGCCCTGTGCGGGCGCGGGCAGCATCAGCATCGGATCCAACGTCTCGGTGATCACGTCGACCCGACCGAGCCGGGCCAGCCCGGCCCGGGCCAGGACGACGGCGTCGAGGTCGGCCTCGGGGCCGAGCACCCGCGCCAGACGGCTGTCCACGTTGCCGCGGATCGGGGTGACCTCCAGTTGGAGGCCGAGCGCGTGCAGCTGGGCGATACGGCGCAGCGCGCCGGTGCCCACGGTCGCCCCGGGCGGCAGCTCGGCGAGCGTCCGGCCGCCGCGGGCGACCAGCGCGTCGCGCGGGTCCTGCCGGGCCGGCACGGCCGCGATGTGCAGCCCGCCGGCCTCAGCCGTGGGCAGGTCCTTGTAGGAGTGCACCGCGAAGTCGATCGTCCGGGCGGTCAGCGCGTCGCGCAGCGCGGAGACGAACACCCCGACGCCGAGCCGGTGCACCGGTGCACTGGAGCGGTCGCCGGCCGTGACCACCTCGACCAGCTCGACCGGGCGGCCGGTGGCGGCGGTCAACGCCTCGGCGACCTGGCCGGACTGGGCCATCGCCAGGGCGCTGCCCCGGGTGCCGAGGCGCAGGGGGGCGGTCATCGCGCACCTCCGGTGGGCGGGGTCGGGTCGGTGGCGTCGGCGCCGAACAGCGGGTCGATACCGCCGAGCGCCGCGCCGAGGTCGGGGGTCAGAACGTCCGGGACGGTGTCCACCGGCGAGGTCTGCGGCACCTGGAGGTCGAACAGCTCGCGCAGCAGAGCCGCGTACTGGTCGCCGCCGGGCTCCGCGGCCAACTGGCGGACCTTGACGGTGGGCTGGTGCAGCAGCCGCTGCACGACCCGGTGCACCGTGCGGGCCACCTCGGCCCGCAGGTCGTCGCCGAGGTCGGGGCGACGCTGAGCCAGTCGGCGCAGCTCGGCGGTGACCACGTCGTCGGCCCGGCCGCGCAGCGCGGCCACGGTGGGTGCCACGTCGGCGCCGCGCAACCAGGTGAGGAAGCTCTCCACCTCGCCCAGCACGATCCGTTCGACGGCGGCGGCGTCCGCAGCCGCCGGACCGTCGGCGAGCAGCGCCGCCATCCGGTCGATGTCGATCACCTCGACGCCGGGCAGCTCGGCGACGCCCTCCTCGACGTCGCGCGGAACAGCCAGGTCGAGAAGGACCAGCGGGCCTCGGGCCAGGTCCCGTCCGGCCAGCGCCGTGGTGACCACCGCTCGGGTGAGGACTGGTTCGGTGGACGCGGTGGCGGCCACTACGATGTCCACTGTGGAAAGGGTGTCGGCCAGCTCGGTCATCGGCGCGGCACTGGCCCCGTACGACTCAGCGAGCCGGACGGCGCGGTCGGCGCCCCGGTTGCTGACGGTGAGTGGCCCGGCGCCCAACCGGGACAGCGTGGCCACCCCGAGCGAGCCCATCGCGCCGGCACCGACCACCAGGGCCGGGTGGCCGACGAGGTCGCCGTCGAGGTGCCCGGCGGCCAGCTCCAGCGCGGCGGTGACGACGCTCTGGCCGGCCCGGTCGATGCCGGTCTCGGCGTGGGCCCGCTTACCGACCCGCAGCGCCTGCTGCATCAGCTCGTGCAGGAGGCGGCCGGCCGAGTCGGCGCCGGTGGCCCAGTGGTAAGCGTCACGCAGTTGGCCGAGGATCTGCGCCTCGCCGACCACCATCGAGTCCAGACCGGTGGCGACCCGGAAGACGTGGTCCACGGCGGCGGTGTCGTAGTGCACGTACAGGTTGCTGGCGAGAGCCGCCGGCGAGCTGCCGGCCTGCTCGGCCAGTACGGCGCAGACGTCGCCGAGCCCGCCGTGGAAACCGGACACGGCGGCGTAGACCTCCACCCGGTTGCAGGTGGAGACGATGACAGCCTCGGTCACGTACGGCTGGGCGACCAGGCGGCCCAGGGTGCGGGTGAGGTCGGCGGGGGGCACGGCCAGCTGCTCCAGCGTGGCGACCGGGGCGGTCCGGTAGGACGCGCCGACGACGAGCAGTTTCACGTGCCGATCGCCTCCTGGGTGTCGGTGGCCGCGAACCCGCCCGGCAGGGCGGTGAGAGCGGACCCGCCGGTGGCGGGCAGCGCGGTCAGCGACGCCTTGCGGTGCTCGTGGAAGGACAGAATCTGCAGCTCGATGGCGAGGTCGACCTTGCGCACGTCGACCCCCTCCGGAACCGAGAGTACGCACGGCGCGAAGTTGAGGATGCTCGTCACGCCGACCGCGACCAGCAGATCGGCGACCCGCTGGGCCGCTGCGGCCGGGGTCGCGATCACGCCGATCGCGATGGACTCGGCCTCTGCGACCGCTGGAAGCTCGTCGACATGCCGCACAACCAGGCCGTTGATCTCTTCACCCACCCGGGAGGGATCGGCGTCGAGCAGTGCGGCGATCCGGAAGCCCCGGCCGGCGAAGCCGTCGTAGCCGGCCAGAGCGTGACCGAGATTACCCACGCCGACCAGGGCGACCGCCCGACGTTGAGTGAGCCCGAGCACATACTCGATCTGCTCGATCAGCAGCGCGACGTCGTAGCCGACGCCCCGGGTGCCGTACGAGCCGAGGTGGGAGAGGTCCTTGCGGAGCTTGGCGGAGTTGACCCCGACGGCGGCGGAGAGACCCTCGCTGGAGATCGTCTCGTGCCCGGCGTCGGCAAGGTTGTGCAGCGCACGCAGGTATTCCGGGAGCCGAGCGACGGTCGCCTCGGGCAGATCCGGGAGTGCCGGTACGGCACCGGCACTGCCGGGCGCGCCTGGGTGACGGTGCTGACTCATGAGACTCCGTGCGGTGCGATCCTCGGCCAACTCCGCTGGTCGGCCGCTTATGGACTCCCGCTGGCGACCGAGGTTGCCGGCTGTGCTAGCAGGGCGCGTCGGAGTCACAGAGTAGGCGCTTGTGAAGACGTGCACAAATCGCGATCTTGTCGCTGCGTCACGCAACCTCACCAGCACCTCCATTCCGCAAGATCGATCCGACGGGTTTCCACCCGCACCGCCCGGGCGATTATTACTCAATCCCGACTTCTCTGACCAATCCCGCGCCGGGCCTCCCGCGGACCGTCCCGGAAGTGGTAGGGGCAGCACTACGAGGGAGAGGCGGGGCTTCGGGATGGGGATGGGAAGCCCGGATGCCTAGCCTTTGCGCATGACCACCGTTGCCGCCACCAGCGACCAACCGACGCTGGCACCGAGCATCCCCCGCCAACTCTTCGTCGACTCCGGGTACGTGCTGCTCGGCCTGCCCCTGGCGGTGGCCAGCTTCATCGTCCTCGTCGTCGGCCTCGCGGTCGGCATCGGCCTGGTGGTCACGGTGATCGGCCTACCGATCCTCAGCGGCACCCTGTACGCCGCCCGTGGGCTGGCCGACATCGAGCGGCTGCGACTGCCCGCCGTGCTCCGGCAGCCCCGCATCCGGCCGCACTACCGGCTGCCCGAGGCGGGAGCGAACGCCTGGCGGCGGATCTTCGTACCGATGCGGGACGCGCAGTCCTGGCTCGATCTGGCGCACGGGATCCTGCGGCTCATCGTGGCGGTGGGCACCTTCGTGGTCGCCGTGTCCTGGTGGGCCGCCGCGATCACCGGCTCGCTCTACTGGGCCTACGACTGGGCACTGCCCCGAGCCGACGGCGAGGGTGACAGCGACCTGGCGCAGCTGCTCGGCCTGGGTGACTCGACCACCGCCCGGATCGGTCTGTACACCGCGCTCGGGGTGTTCTTCCTGATCACGCTGCCGATCGTGGTTCGGGGCTGCGCGCTGCTCCAGGGCAGCTTCGCCAAGGCCATGCTGACCGGAGTGGCCGAGATGCGCGACCGGATCACCGTGCTGGAAGAGCAGAAACGAGCCGCCGTGTCCGCCGAGGCGTCCGCGCTCCGCCGGTTGGAACGCGACATCCACGACGGCCCCCAGCAGCGCCTGGTCCGCCTCGCGATGGACCTCAGCCGGGCCCGGATGCAGCTCTCCTCCGACCCGGAGGCGGCCGGCAAGACCATCGACGAGGCGGTCACCCAGACCCGGGACACGCTTGCCGAGCTACGGGCGCTGTCCCGGGGCATCGCCCCGCCGATCCTGGTCGACCGGGGCCTGCCCAGCGCCCTGGCCGCGATCGCCGCACGCGGGCTGATCCCGATCGAGCTTCAGGTGGACCCGCAGCTCGGCACCCCGGGCGGGCGGCTCGACCCGGCGGTGGAGAACACCGCGTACTTCGTGGTGTCCGAGGCGCTGACCAACGTCGCCAAGCACAGCCGGGCCACCGAGGCCATGGTGGCCGTTGCCCGGCAGGGCACCCAGCTCCAGGTGCGGGTAGGCGACGACGGACAGGGCGGCGCGCACCTGGCCAAGGGGCACGGGCTGGCCGGCATCGCCGACCGGGTGCGGGCCGCCGGCGGTGAACTGGCGGTGGTCAGCCCGGCCGGCGGCCCCACCGAGATCCGCGCAGAGCTTCCGCTGTGAGCCGTCGGGCCCTCGCGACGGGCCGGGCATGGTAGACAACACAGCCATGCGCATAGTGATCGCCGACGACGCCGTCCTGCTCCGGGAGGGGCTGGTGCGGCTCCTGACCGAGAGCGGGCACCAGGTGGTGGCCGCCGTCGGGGACGGCGACGCTCTGGTCGAGGCGGTGGTGGAGCACCGGCCGGACGTGTCGATCGTCGACGTCCGGATGCCGCCGTCGCACACCGACGAGGGGCTGCGGGCGGCGGTGGAGGCGCGGCGGCTGGTGCCGCGTACCCCGATCCTGGTGCTCTCCCAGTACGTCGAGGTCTCGTACGCCGATGATCTGCTCGCCACCACCGGCGGCGCCGGCGGCGGAATCGGCTACCTGCTCAAGGACCGGGTGGCCGCGATCGACGAGTTCCTGGACGCGTTGCGCCGGGTGGCGGCCGGCGGCACGGTGCTCGACCCGGAGGTCGTCGGCCAGCTCTTCGCGCGGCGGCGCCGGGACGACCCGCTGAGCGAGCTGACCCCCCGCGAGCGCGAGGTGCTGGCCCTGATGGCCGAGGGGCGCTCGAACATCGCCATCGCCCGCACCCTCGTGGTCAGCGACGGCGCGGTGGAGAAGCACGTGCGCAACATCTTCACCAAGCTCACCCTGCCGCCGGACACCGAGCAGCACCGGCGGGTGCTGGCCGTCCTCACCTATCTGCGGAACTGACCCCCCGGGCCAGGGCGACCGCGCCGGTGAGGGTGTCGGCCACCGGGTGACCGGAGGCACGCAGTCGGGCCGGGTCGGTGAACCCGCCGGTGTAGAGCACCGTACGGCCGCCCACCGCCAGCGCCGCGTCCGCGTCGTCGATGGAGTCGCCGATCAGCACCACCGAGGCGCCGTCCACGCCCAGCTCGGCCAGGTGCACCTGGAGCGACTCGGCCTTGCGGCCACCGCCGACCGTGGCCCGCAGCCCGTCGACCCGGGTGAAGTGGCCGGTCAATCCGTACGTGTGCACGGTGGGCACCAGCTCCTCGTGGAACCACATGGAGAGCAGGCTCTGGCTGCCCGGCCAGGCGGCCATCGCGGTGCGCGCGTCGGCGGCCAGCTCGCAGGTGGTCAACCCGGTGCGGTACGCGTCGTGGAAGATCCGGTCCAGTCGGCCGAACTCGTCGTCGTCCACGGCCTGCCCGAGCACCTCGGCGTAGTACTCGGCGATCGGCCTGCGGAACCGCACCCGATGCTCATCGGGGGTGACCGTCGGCCCACCCAGGCTCGCGAACACGACGTTGGTGGCGGACACCACCAGGCTGAGGTCGTTGAGCAGGGTGCCGTTCCAGTCCCACACGAGGTGGGGGTGCGCAGGGGTCATCAGAGCACCATAGGCACCGCTCAGAGCTGTGGCGTGGTCAGGTCCCGCAGCAGCCGGTCCTCCTCGACCCGCCAGTAGCCGTGCTCCTTGCCGTCGAGCATCACCACCGGCAGCCGGTCGCCGTACTCGCGCTCCAGCCCGTCGTCGCCGGTGACGTCCCACTCGACCCACTTGTCGCCGGTGACCGCCACCACCCGGTCGAGCGCCGCCTTGGCGTCGTCGCACAGGTGGCAGCCGGGCCGGGTGATCAGGGCGAGCCGGGCGTCAGTGGCCATCGGTTACCTCCGTGCGGGTGTCGACGTCGGTCGGCGTCGCCGACCGGAGCAGGGTCTTGCGTACCTTGCCGATCGCCGAGTGCGGCAGGGCGTCGACGAACTCGACGGCGGTCGGGCACTTGAACCGGGCCAGGTTCCGCGCGCAGTGGGCGAGCAGCTCCTCGCTGGTCACCGGTGGCCCTTGCGCCGGCACCACGTACGCCCGCACAGTCTCGCCGGTCCGCGGGTGCGGCACACCCAGTACCGCCGACTCGGCCACCCCGGGGTGCCCGGTGAGCACCACCTCGACCTCGTGCGGATAGACGTTGAACCCGTTGACCAGGATCAGCTCGCCGAGCCGGTCGACCAGGAAGAGATCGCCGTCCTCGTCGGCGTACGCGATGTCGCCGGTGCCCCACCAGCCCTCCGCGTCCGGGCCGCCCCGACCGTCGGGCCAGTAACCGGAGAAGAGGTTGGGGCCGCGCACGACGATCTGCCCCGGGTCGGTGCCCGGTGCCACGTCGGAGATGTCCAGCTCATCCGGGTCGTCGTCGGGAACGGCCAGCCCGTCTCGCCACAGGTCCACCCCGTCGGCGCCGAGCAGGCGTAGCCGCACACCGGGCAGTGGCCGGCCGATCGAACCGGCCTTGGCCACGCCGCCGACCAGGGTGGAGGTGAGCACCGGCGCGGTCTCGGTGAGGCCGTACCCGATGTGCGCCTGATGGCCGGTGACCTCCGTGAAGCGCGCCGCGACCGCGGGCTCCAGCGGTGCCGCGCCGCACACCGCCACCCGCACCGACGCGGTCGCCGCGCGGGCCGTGGCCGCGCCGGACCAGGCCAGGAACATCGACGGTACGCCGACCAGCACGCTGACCCGGTGCCGGGCGATCTCGTCCAGCCCCGCCGTCGGGCCCAGCTCGTCGAGCAGCACGCCGGTCGCGCCATGGTGGACGACCGCGCCGAGCCCCGAGTTGAGCCCGTACGCGTGGAACAGCGGCAACGCGAGAAGAACAGTGTCCGCCGGCCCGACCACCGGTGGCTCGATCTCCTCGACCTGCTCGTGGTTGGCGAGCAGCGCCTGGTGGGAGAGCATCGCCCCCTTGGGTCGCCCCTCGGTGCCGGAGGTGTAGAGCAGTACAGCCAGGTCGGCTCCGCCTCGCTGTGAGCGGGGTGGCGGTCCGGGTGCCTCGGCGGTCGGCGGCGTGCCGTGCACGGCGGTGAGCACGGGCAACTCGGCGGCCACCTCGGCGACCAGGCCCCGGACCCGATCGGTGCCGATCAGCACCGACGCGCCGGAGTCGGCCAGCACGTGCCGCAACTCCGGGGCGGTGAAGCCGGGGTTGACCGGTACGGCGACCAGCCCGGCGCGCAGAGCGCCGAGCCAGGCGATCACGAAGTCGGGGGTGTTGGGCAGTGCGATCGCGACGCGTGGCGGCGTACCGCCGGGGTCGGTGGGCGGCGCGGCGACGGACAGGCCCCGCGCGGCGGCATCCACCGCGGCGTCCAGTTCGGACCAGCTGAGCGTCTGGTCGCGCCAGTGCAGCGCGGGCCGGTCTGCGCGGTCGAGGGCCGCCCGGCGGACCCGGTCGGCGAGGTTCGGCGCGGGGTTTTCCGAGACGTCCTGCACGGTGATCGAGTCTGGCACAGCGGGCGGCGACAGGCCACGCCCGACGGTCGGGCCCGCGCCCGGACGGCGGCGTCGCAAAAGTCCCGTCAACGGGACTGTCCAGGGTGGCACCGGCCATCCGTTCAGGTCCTGCCGATGGGACGGGTAACGCCGTTCACAGACGGCTCGGCGGCGTCCGCGCGGCCACCCGGCATGGCGGGTCGGCCGAACGGGCAATGCGCCTCCGACCAGGGGCTCCATCCTGGATCACCGGGCCGGCGGAAAGTCAATCGCACACGACGGACAACCGGTCCGCCATTGGTGCGACGGAGCGGGAAATACTTCCGCCTTGTGTAACGGACTTGCCACGCGCGGGTGACGTTGGCCCTATCATCACTCGGGTCGGCTCACCCCATTTGCCGTGAGTCGACACCCCTCAGCCCGAGGAGGCCCCCGTGCCTGTGAGCGCATTGGACCAGCACCTCAAGGGGAATTGCCGCCCGTCGGCAACCCCCGCAACCGTCCTGCCCGACCGGAAGCCCGGTCGGTCCGCCCCGACGACGCACAGACCGGCCCGCCGGGCAACCAACGGGACGGGGGCAACTCGGTGACCACCTTCGGTTACGCGGAACGTCCGGTCGGCCTGACCGGTCAGGCGGCCCGTGCCCACGTCAACGAACGGCCGGCTGCCCGCGCCCCGCTGGACGAACCGCACGGCAACGCCGTGCGGGGCGACGGCGCGGCGCAGCGAATCCGCAGCCGGCCACACCACAACGAGCCGCCGCCGCGGCCCGCGGTGCCCGGCGGGAACGCGAAGCCGGCCGGCGGCCGGGTCGCCGTACCGGCTCGACCGACCATGCCAGCACAGAGTCGTCGGGTCACCGACACACCGGCGGTGACCACCGACCCGGCGGCGGGTGAAACAGCGGTGATTCCGGCAGTGCCGGCCAGCACCGCCATCACCCCGACCGGTTTCCCGAGCCGTCCGGACCCGTCCGACCCGGCCACGGAGGTCTGGACGCTGATCGAGCGGGCCCAGGCCGGTGAGTCCGAGGCGTTCGGTCTGATCTACGACCGGTACGTGGACACCGTGTTCCGGTTCGTCTACTTCCGGGTCGGCAACCGCCAGCTCGCCGAGGACCTCACCTCGGACACCTTCCTGCGCGCGCTCAAGCGGATCGGCAGCTTCACCTGGCAGGGCCGCGACCTCGGCGCCTGGCTGGTGACGATCGCCCGCAACCTGGTCGCCGACCACTTCAAGTCGGGTCGGTACCGGCTGGAGGTCACCACCGGCGACGTGCTCGACGCCGACCGGGAGGACCGGGGCCCGGAGGGCAGCCCGGAGGCGGCGGTGGTGGAGCACATCACCAACGTCGCGCTGCTCACCGCCGTGAAGCAGCTCAATCCGGAGCAGCAGGAGTGCATCGTGCTCCGCTTCCTCCAGGGTTTCTCGGTCGCCGAGACGGCTCGTGCCATGGGCAAGAACGAGGGTGCCATCAAGGCCCTCCAGTACCGGGCCGTCCGCGCACTGGCCCGACTCCTGCCCGACGGCTTCCAGCCGTAGTTTCTTCCGGCGGGACCGATGGACGTCGATCAACGTCCGTGCAGCTCACAGTCGGTCCCGCCTGGTGACGACGATCACTTTCTGTGATTTCCGCCCCGCCGGGCCCGTAACCCGTGCCCGGTCCGCGACGTTTCTCCGGGTGCGACCGGTGGTTGTCCCGGCAGACCCGGGTCACCGAGGTCCGACCGGCACGCCGGCGGCACCTCACCTCCGTGGTGTCACACTGCCGCCCGGTCGCTGGCAAGGACGGCGGCCGACCGGCCGTGACCAGCGAGAGGAGGTGCCTGCGGTGGACAACACCCTCTTCTCCCGCCGGCGCGCCGAGCGCTTCGCGCAGCTTCTCGACGAGGCCAACGGCGCTCGGCGACACCACGTGCGATCCCGGGTGGACGGGCAGCTCGCGCCGCTCGTCGCAGTGGGCCAGCGGCTCAGCGTCGACCCCCCGGCGGTCGAGGTGGCCCCCGACTTCCGTACCGGCCTGCGGGCGATGCTGCTCGCGACCGCCGAACGGGAAGGGGTGGGCACCACACCGGCGGCCAGCGAACCGGCCGCCACGCGTCCCGCCGCGACCGCCCGCGGGCGGCTGCTGCCGGCGGCCACCGCACGGCGGGCCCGAGCCCGGGGCGCGATCCTGGTCGGCATCGCCGCCGGTGCCATCGCCGTCTCCGGCATCTCCGCCGCAAGCGAGGACGCGGTGCCCGGCGACGCGCTGTACGGCATGAAGCGTTCGACCGAACGGGCTCAACTCGCCCTGGCCAGCTCGGACATCAGCCGCGGCCAGCTCTTCCTGGACTTCGCCCGGACCAGACTCGGCGAGGCCGCCAAGCTGCGCGGTGACCGGATCGGCTACAGCGCGGTCCTCGACGACATGGACGCCGACACCCGGCAGGGTGTTCGCCTGCTGACGACCGCCGCGGCCCAGCGGGCCGAGGCGGGCAGCCTGGACACGCTCAACATCTTCGTCTCGGGGCAACACCGGGCGGTGACCGGTCTGCTCGACGGGAGCACCCGCGCCGACCGGGAACGGACCCGGCGGTCACTGCTGTTGCTGGACAGCATCCGGGAGCGCTCGGACGCGCTGCGCGCGGCGATCGCCTGCGGCCTACCGGCACCGACCGCCAGCGACGCCCTCGGCCCCGACCCGAGCGCCTGCCCCGGGGCTCGCTGACCCCGCGCTCCTATACCGCATGTCCGACCGGCCGCGCCACAGTTCGTTGTGTGCCCGGCCGGTCGACCGCGTCCGGCGGCTACCCTCGCTGAAGGCATTCGTCGTACCGGTGAGGAAGGGGGTCGCGTGGCGCGTAGCAGCCATAAGGTGACGGTCAGCACCGACGCCGAGGGGCACACCGCGGGCTGGGCCGAGACCGACCTGGCCCCGGTTACCGCACCCGACCCGACCGCCGCGGCGTTCTTCGACGTGGACAACACGATGATGCAGGGCGCCTCGATCTACTGGTTCGCCCGTGGGCTCGCCTCCCGGAACTACTTCACGACAGCCGACCTGGCCCGATTCGCCTGGCAACAGCTCCGGTTCCGCTTGCTGGCCCGGGAGCACGCCGGTGACATGTCCCTGGCCAAGGAGGCCGCGCTGGCCTTCGTCGAGGGCTGGCGGGTCAACGACGTGGAGCGCCTCGCGGAGGAGATCTTCGACGAGATGATGGCTCCCCGGATCTGGGCCGGCACCCACCAGCTCGCCCAACGTCACCTGGACGCCGGCCAGCGGGTCTGGCTGGTCAGCGCCGCCCCGGTGGAGATCGGCCGGGTGATCGCCGCCCGGCTCGGCCTCACCGGTGCCATCGGCACGGTCGCCGAGGTGGTGGACGGGGCGTACACCGGGCGGTTGGTGGGCGACCTGATGCACGGGCCGGCGAAGGCCGAGGCGGTCACCCAGCTCGCCGCGGTGGAAGGGCTCGACCTGACCCGCTGCGCTGCCTACAGCGACTCGGCCAACGACCTGCCGCTGCTCTCCATCGTGGGCAGGGCGGTGGCCGTCAACCCGGACGGCACCCTGCTGCGACAGGCCCGCCAGCACGGCTGGGAGGTGCGGGACTTCCGCACCGGCCGTCGGGCGGTCAGGATCGCCGTACCGTCGACGGCGGCAGCCGGGCTGGTCGCCGGCGCGGTCACCGCCGGCCTGGCGTTGCAGCGCCGCCGCCGCGCCGGCTGACTCAGGGGCCGAACGGGTCCGGCCGCCGCTCCAGCAGCCTGTGCAGGGTCTGCTGGACGGTCTCCCGCACCTGGTCGGCCAGGTTGAAGACCACCAGCGGGTCGTCCGCTGAGTCGGTCAGATGGGCGGTGGGGATCGGTGGGCAGAACTCGATCAGCCACTTGCTGGGCAGCGGCACCATGCCCAGCGGCCCGAGCCACGGGAAGGTCGGCGTGACCGGGAAGTATGGCAGCTTGAGCAGCCGCGCCAGGGGCTTGATGTCGGCGAGCATCGGGTAGATCTCCTCGCCGCCGACGATGGCGACCGGCACGATCGGGGTGCCGGTGCGCAGCGCCGCCGAGACGAATCCGCCCCGCCCGAACCGTTGCAGCTTGTACCGGTCGGCGTAGAGCTTGCCGATGCCCTTGAAGCCCTCGGGGAACACACCGACCAGGTCGCCACCGCCGAGCAGCCGCTCGGCGTCCGGGTTGCAGGCCACCGTGCCGCCGGTCTTGCGGGCGATCTCGGAGACCACCGGCATCCGGAAGACCAGGTCGGCGCCGAGCAGCCGCAGGTAGCGGTGGGCGGGGTGCTTGTCGTGCAGCGCCGCCGAGAGGATCAACGCGTCCAGCGCCACCGTCCCCGAGTGGTTGCCGACCACCAGGGCGGGCCCATCGACGGGCAGGTGCTCCACCCCACTGACCTCGGTGCGGAACCAGTCCCGGTAGAGCAGCCGCAGCAGGGGATGGAAGACCGCGTCGGTCAACTCCGAGTCGAAGCCGAACTCGTCGACCTCGTAGTCGCCGGACAGCCGCCGGCGCAGGAACGCCAGGCCGTTCGCGACCTTACGGTCCCAATGGTCGCCCGGTTGGTCCGGCACCGCCGGCTCGGTGCCACCCGACTCCCCGCCGGTGACTGGGTCGCCCACGTGTGCGCTGACAGGCTCGTCGGTGGCCGCGGTGTCGACCTCGTCGGCCGGGGTCGGGGTCGGGGTCGGCGTGACCTGAGCCGCCGGTCGGTGTCCGTTGCGCCGCGCCGGCTCCGCGTCCGGGGCGGGAGACTGCTGCGGTACGTCGAAACGGCCGACCCCCTGCGGGTCGAGCCCCTCCCCCTGCGCGCTCACGGCGACACCTCTGTTCGCGACTGCGGGGCTCGCAAACCCGGCTCACTCCTCGCGCTCACGGCGACACCTCCCGCACTGCGGAGCGGACCTGCCTAATGCCGTCCAGGACGAGTTGCTCGGCGGCGGCCAACTGATCCCGGGTGACGACCACCCCACCGTGGTGGGCGCGGATGAAGTCCTCGAACGCTGCGGCGGTGGAGCGGGGCGTGAAGCCGAACTCCTGCTCAAGGCGGGTGGTGTCGACCACCCGGCCGTGCACGAAGAGGTCGACCTGGTCCAGGCCGTAGCCGCCGAAGCCCATGCTCCGGGCCAGCGCGGCGGCACCGGAGAGACCCGGCTCCAGCACCGGCACGGCCACCCGGCCGGCCCGCCGGATCGCCTGGGACAGTGACAGCACCCCCGGGCCGGCGACGTTGTAGGTGCCGGGGTGGTCCTCCACGATCGACCGGTGCAGCACCTCCAACGCGTCGTCGAAGTGCAGGAACTGCAGACGGGGATCACGGCCGAAGACGGTTGGCACGAACGGCTGCGCGAAATAGCGGGTCAACGTGGTGTCGGCGGTCGAGCCGATGAACGGGGCGAAGCGCAGCACCGTCGCGGTGACGTCGGATCGGCGGCGCCGGAAGCCACGGACGTACCCCTCGATGTCGAGGATGTCGCGGCCGAAACCGCCGCGTGGCACCTCGCGGGGTTCGGTCTCCTCGGTGAAGACCGCCGGATCCCGGAACGACACCCCGTAGGCGGCGGTCGACGAGCGGACCACAAGCTTGCGCAGCCGGGGCGCCCGTTGGCAGGCGGCGAGCATCTGCATGGTGCCGATGACGTTCTGGTCCTTCATGGCCGACCGGCCACCGTGCTGCTGGTCGGGGGCGCTGACCAGAGCGAGGTGCACCACCGCGTCGACGTCCAGGTCGGCGAGGAGGCCACCGAGCGAACCGGTGTCGACGCGGATCCGTTCGACCCGGTCCAGCAGGTCGGTGAACTCGGCGCCGGAGTCCGGCGCGTCCACCCCGATGACCCGTTCGATCCGCGGGTCGGCGGCCAGCCGGGCCGCCACGTGGGCGCCCAGATAGCGGCCCACCCCGGTGACGACGACGACCCCCGGAGCACCTGAGGTGCCACCGGGGGTCATCTGACGCACCTACCCCGGCAGGGAGGATCGAGCCGGGACGACCACGGCCTGATCACCTGAGCCTCCGGAGGTCGACAGTTTGGCAAGTGATGCCGAACGCCGGGCCATGAGCCCGGCGGCGATCACTTGCCGAGACGGCGACGCTGGACGCGGGTCTTGCGCAGCAGCTTGCGGTGCTTCTTCTTAGCCATGCGCTTACGGCGCTTCTTGACCACCGAGCCCATACGACAGCCTTTCGATACAACGTGCGGGGCGGACCGGATGACACCACGCAGGTGGCGACGGCGACCGCTT
Organism: Micromonospora sp. NPDC005291; assembly: GCF_040607415.1. NCBI lineage: Bacteria > Bacillati > Actinomycetota > Actinomycetes > Micromonosporales > Micromonosporaceae > Micromonospora > Micromonospora sp. NPDC005291. The sequence goes on along the minus strand of NZ_JBEXGR010000007.1, from coordinate 211,354 downwards.
GCGGACAACGGACCGGACCAGTCTGGGCGGCGGGGCGCACCGGTGGGGTCTCGGTCGGGCTCCAGGGTAGCCGGAGAGCGTCAGCCGGACCAACGCGCCCCCGTCGGTACCGGTTAGGGGGCACCCGGGGGGCGGTGCGGTGGCTCAGGCAGTCTCCTGAAAAGCACCGCGGAGATATTCGTGCACCGCATGCTCAGGCACCCGGAATGACCGGCCGACCCGGACGGCGGTGAGCTCACCGCTGTGCACGAGGCGATAGACCGTCATCTTCGACACCCGCATGACCGTCGCCACCTCCGCGACGGTCAGGAACTTGACCTCCGACAGCCGCCCGTCGGACTGCGACCCGGCCATGGCTCACCGACCCATCCCATGCCCGGCGCGTGCCAACCCGACGGATGCTCCGGGCCGGGCCGGCGACGCGCGTGTTACCAGTACGGTAGCGGGGCGGCTGTGACCGGCGCGATCCCTTCGTACAACTGATCATGTTTCGATCGCTGGTTCACCCGGTCCGCGCTCCCGATATTCGCCCGCGTGCTCCCGCCGTCCGGTTGCTCCGACGCTGCTCACTCGGCGCGCAGCGCGACCACCGGGTCGAGCCGGCCGGCGCGCTGCGCGGGGACGACCCCGAAGACGATTCCCACCACCGCCGATACGCCGAAGGCGAGCGCCAACGACCACCAGGTGATCGCGGCCGGGATCGGCGACAGCGCGTCCACCAGCAGGGCGGTTCCCACGCCCAGCGCCATCCCGGTCAGCCCACCGATCGTGGTGAGCAGCACCGCCTCCAGCAGGAACTGCACCCCGATGTCGCGGGGGCGCGCGCCGACTGCCTTGCGCAGCCCGATCTCCCGGGTCCGCTCTCGGACACTGACCAGCATGATGTTGGAGACACCGACCCCACCGACGAGCAACGAGATACCGGCGATGGCAGCCAGCACGCCGGTCAAGACGCCGAGGATGTCTCCGAGTACGCCAAGGATCTGCTGCTGGGTGACCGCGCTGAACTCGGTGTCGGGATGGCGGCGGTTCAGCTCGGCGACGATTCGCTGGCCGAGCTCGTCGATCCGCTCCCGGTCCGGTGCCTTCACCGCGATGCCGTCCACCCGCTGGGTGCCCCAGAGCCGCTGGGCGGCGGTCACCGGTATGTGTACCTCGTCGTCCCGGTCGACGCCGAGGCTCTGCCCGAGTGGCGTGAAGACGCCGATCACCCGGAACCGCACGCCGGCCAGCGCCACCTGCTGGCCGAGCGGGTCCCGGTCGGGGAAGAGCGCGCGGGCCACCGAGTCGCCGAGCACCGCGACCCGCCGGCTGGTGTCCACGTCGGTGGCGGTGAGGTAGCGGCCCCGGGCCAGCGACCGCGTGAACACCGCCGGGGTGGTCTCCAGCACTCCCTGCACGGTGGTGAAGTCGGAGCGGGCGCCGGCCCGGGCGGTCGCGCCGGAGGCGACGGTGACCGCCACCCGGTCGGGATCGCCGACGACCCGGGAGACGGCGTCCACGTCCTTGAGGGTCAGCGGCGAGACAACCGGCGCGTTGCCCACCTCGATCCGGCCGGGGACGACCAGCAGCAGGTTGGAGCCGAGGCCCTCGACCTGTTGCTCGACCTTCTGTTTGGTGCCGGTGCCGATGGCCACCAGCAGGACCACCGAGGCCACCCCGATGATCACCCCGAGCATGGTCAGCGCACTGCGCAACCGGTTGGCCCGTAGGGCGTCCAGCGCCACCCGCCACGCCTCGGCGACCCTCACGCCGCACCTCCGGGCCGCTCGGCCTCGGGCGTACCCGGGTCGGGCTCGGGTACGGGTTTGCCCTGGTCGGCCTCTCGCGGAAGGCGTCCGGTGGCTCCGGCGGCGCCGCCGGAGCCACCGGACGGGTGCCCCGGGCCGCTTCCGGACGCGGACCGGGGCTCCGCGCTGGGAGCGGGGACCAGTGTCGCAGGTCGACCGTGATCAACGGACAGCGGTCGATCATGAGGCTCGTCGCTGTCCGCCACGACCACACCGTCGCGCATCGTGATCCGACGCTGGGCCCGGGCCGCCACCTCCTGGTCGTGGGTGACCATCACCAGCGCCACCCCCGACTCCGCGTTCAACTGCTCCAACAGCTCCAGCACCGCCGTGCCGGTGACGCTGTCCAGGTTGCCGGTGGGTTCGTCGGCCAGCAGCACCGTCGGCTCGGTGACCAGCGCGCGGGCAATGGCGACCCGCTGCTGCTCACCGCCGGACATCTGGTTGGGTCGGTGGTCCAGCCGATGCCCGAGGCCGACCCGGCCCAGCATCGCCGCCGCCCGCTCCCGACGCTGTCGGGCCGACACGCCCCGGTAGACCAGCGGCAGGGCCACGTTCTCCACCGCCGAGGTACGCGGCAGCAGGTGGAACGCCTGGAAGACGAAGCCGATCGTCTCGTTGCGCAGGGTGGCCATCTCCGGCGGGGCAAGGGTGCTGACGTCCCGCCCGCCGATCACCAACCGGCCACCGGTGGGACGGTCCAGCCCACCGAGGAGGTGCATGAGGGTGGACTTGCCCGAGCCGGACGGGCCGACCAGGGCAACGTAGTCCCCCGGTTGCACGACCAGCGACACCCCACGCAACGCCTCGACGGACACCCCGTCCAGTTGGTACGTCCTGGACACGTCCACCGCCTCGATCGCTGGTGGGGTGCCGGTCACCGCACCTCCTGGCCGTCGCGCACCTGGTCGGTGCCGCGCACCACGATCCGGTCGCCGGGTTGGACACCGTTGAGGATCTGCACCAGATCCGACCCCTGGACGCCTACGGTGACGGCCGCCCGGCCGGCCTTGCCGTCACGGACCACCCAGACCGCGTCCCGCCCGTCGGCGGAGAACACCGCCGAGGCGGGGACGGTCACCGCGTCGGCGGCCTCGCGTACGCGCAGGTGCACGATCGCGTTCATGCCTGGCCGGGGGCTCGGGGCCGGCTCGTCCTCGGCCAGCTTCCCGACGCCCAGTGCGAGGCGTACCCGGTAGGTGACCCCGCCCTGGGCAGAGCTGGTGGGCAGCACGTCCACCGAGCGGACCGTGGCGTCGTAGCTGGCACCGGTGACGGCATCCAGCTCGACCGTGGCGGTCACGCCGGCCTTGACCAGCAGCACGTCGGTCTCGTCGACCTCGGCGAGCAGCCCCAACTGCCCGGTGTCCACCACGGTCAGCACCGGCGTGCCCGCGGTGACCTGGCCACCGACCGCGACCGCGTCGTCCACCCCGGCGGGCGGCCCGCCCTGGCTGGGGGCCAGCACGGACGGGTCGATGCCGGCCGCCTGGGCGCCACCGGCCTGCTCCAGCAGCCCGGCGAGGCCACCGGTCGAGCCGCCGCCGGCCCGGGTGCCACCCGGCTGCACCACCCCGGCGATCGGGGCGCGCAGGGTCAGCGCGTCGACGGTCGCCTTCGCCAGGTCGTACGCCTGCTGGGCCTGTAGCCGTTGCGCCGCGGAGAGCGCGCCGACGGCGGAGCTCAGCCCGTTGATCCCCCGCTGCACCGCGCGGACGGCCTGGTCTGCGCTGCGCGCGGCGGCGGCGTACTGCCGCTGCGCGGACGTCACCTGGGTCAGCAAAGCGTCCCGGAGCTGCGGGTCGGCGATCTTCTCGGCGGCCTTCCGGGCGGCATCGAATGCCTCGTCGGCGGCCTTGTCGGTGCCGCGCCGGCTGCTGGTCAGGCTGCCCGTTCCGATGCCTCGGCCGGCGCGCTTCGCGGCGGTCAGCGCCTCCTTCGCCTGACGGAGACGCTGCTGGGCGGAGGGTGAGTCGACCACGGCGAGCACCTGGCCGCGCTTCACGGCCTGTCCAGGGTGGACACGCAGGCTCGCCAGGGTGCCGTCGGCGGGAGCGGTCAGGGTGGCGGCAGCACGGGCGGTCACCGTCGCCGGCGCGTCGAGCACCTCACTGACGGGATTGCGGGCGGCTGAGGCGAGCGCGACAGACGGCTCGTCGTCACCGCACGAGGCGGCGGTGGTGGCGGTGAGGACGGCGACGGCGGTCAGGGCGACGAGCAGGCGGGGCCGCGTGGTGCTGGCGGGCCGCGGCGACTGGAGGCGGCGCACCCGCCCGATGCTACGAGCGGTGCGCCGCAACCACCATGGGACGAGAACAGTTACATCAACCACATTTGATGAATTTGACCCTGTCCATGATTTGGACAGGGTCAGCCCTCAGCCGACGGCGGCCCGGACGTACGCGACGCACTCGTCGTGCAGCGTCGACCACTGCTCGCCGAACGCCTTCTCCGCGGCCGCGTCGAGGGTCCTGCGATCGTGCACCACGGTCTTGAAGAAGGTGAGCAACCGCAGCGGCCCGTACCGGTCGACGAGGTGCCGGACGGCCAGGTAGCCGATGCCGTAGCTGCCGCCGACACGCTCGGCGGAGGCGTCATCGGCGGGGTTGATGCCCTCCAACTGGCCATCCCAGCCGCCCCGGACCAGTTTCCGCACCTCGGCGATCCCCTCGTACCGGTCGACCGTCTGGCCGCCGGCACCGGCGAACTCGGCCAGCCCTTCCACCAGCCACCAGGTGTCCTTGCCCGGGTAGCCGCGCTCCGGCAGGGAGGCCGCGTGGGTCAACTCGTGGCGGAGCAGGTCATCGGTGCCGCTGCTGGAGAGCCCTTCGGCGTTGAGCACCACCTCGTGGTGCCCGCCGCCCACGGTCACCGCGTAACCGCCGGTCCATTCTGGTCGCTCGCCGCCGTACCAGCGCTGCCACTCCGTGCGGCCGGCGTAGAAGATCCGGTAGCGGTCCGGCCGCGATCCGGCTACCGCGTACCCGTCGGCGACCTTGGCCGCCGCCTCGGCCTGAGCGAGCAGGCCGGGCAGTTTGCCGCGCAGCGCCGGGGTGGTGGCGACGATGGTCCGCTCGCCGATCGCGACGGCCAGGTCGCTGATCTCCCACGGTCGGGTGCCGGTCTCCACCGACTTGGATTCCTCCATGGCGACCAACCGGGGCTGATCGCCGTTCTCCCGCCAGCGGGTGCCGATCAGCACCGGGCTCGGCCGGCAGTTCGGTGTGACGAAGCAGTACTGGAAGCGCACCAGAAGACGCCACTCGCCGGGCTTGCCGATGATCGGCGCGGGCAGACCGCTCGGCTCGGCTCGCCAGCCGGTCACCTTGAGCTCGCGCAGCGCGGCGAAGCGTCGGCGCAGGTCGGCGTGCGCGGCTGGGTCGGCGATGGCGAGGAAACCGGCGCGATCGCCGCCGAGCAGCGCCGCGGACTGCCGGTGGAGCTGGGCGGTCATCCGGTCGGCCAGCCCTCGGGCGACCGCGGTGGCTGGGTCGTCAGCCGCTGCGGCACCGACCCGGCTGACCGTGGGCTGGGCACCGCTCTCCCGGATCACCCCCACGACGAGCAGCGCGGGCAGGCCGCAGCCCAGCAGCAGGACGACCACTACGAGCACCGTCCACAGCGGCCAGAGCCGCCGCACTGCTGGCTGCTGCACCCCGTCAGTCACCCGCCGAAGGGTACGACCTGTGGACCGATCGGGCGAGGCCGGCACGACCCTATTTCACCTGAGAGAGGCTGAGCAGGATGGTGACGACAGCCCAGACGACGACCAGGGCGAGGCCGAGCCACGGCTTCCCGAGCAGTGCGAGCATCCCGCCACCCAGCACGAACCAGCCGACCTGGAAGGTGTGCTTGGCCAGCGAAGGCAGCGGAACCTGGGCGTGCGGTGAGCCGAGAACGCCCCAGAGCCCGGCAAGGAGCAGCGGCACGCCGACGGCGGCGAGCAGTCGGCCGGCGGTGGGCGCGTCCAGGGACCAGCCCCACCGGGCGCCGACGCCCAGCACGACCAGCTCCAGCAGGAAGACCAGGAGCAGCCCGAGTGCCCGGATCACGGCTGGTCCGGTTGGTCGGTGGCGCGACGAGCGCGCGGCCAGGAGCGGAGCGAGCTGTCCATGCTGGCGACCAGCTGATGGTACGAGCGGTCGACCTCGCGGGGCAGGCCGAAGCCACCCGCGGCCTCCAGGGAGACGAAACCGTGCAGGGCGCTGCGCACCACCCGGGCGGCGTCCACCAGGTCGTCATCGGTGAGCCCGTACCCGCGCAGCACCGCGAAGATGGCACCGACCGCGCGCTCGCCCGCCTCGACGTGCTCCGGGTCGGTCGGGTCGGGCACCTGCTGGGTGGCCGGGTAGCGGCCGGGGTGCCGGTGGGCGTAGTCACGGTAGGCGTCGGCCATCGCCCGGAGCGCGTCGCCGCCGGCCCGGCCTGCGGCGGCGGTGGTCAGCTCGGTGGCCAGCTCGGCGGTGACCAGAGCGGAGAGCTTCTGGGCCAACGCGTCCGCTCCCCGCACGTGCTTGTAGAGGCTGGGCAGCGCGACGCCGAGCCGGCCGGCGAGCGCGGCCAGGGTGAGCTGCTGGTAGCCGACCTCGTCGGCCAGCCGGGCCGCCTCCCGCACGACGGTCTGCTGGTTGAGGCCGACCCTAGGCACCGGTGCACACCGCCAGGAAACCGAGCAGCTCGTCGGCGGTGCGCTGCGGCCGGTCGGCGTGGGGGTAGTGGCCGGACTCCTCGATCATCCGGGCCTCCGCGGTGCGGAAGAGGCGACGGGCGGCTCGCGCTTCGGCGCCCGGGTCGGGGAAGTCCGGGTCCTTGGCGCCCATCAGCACCAGCACCGGCTGCCGGACCTGCGGGGCGCGGGCGGTCCAGTGCGGCTCGACCGGCACCTGCACGCCGCGCAACGCGGCCATCCGGCCGGGCTCGCGCAGCTTTGCCACCATCGACCGGCGGTACGCCGCGTCGTCGGCGGGCCGGTGCACCGGGAAGAGCGTCTTGTGGAACATCCCGAACAGTCGAGGGCTGCGGAGCACGGCCGCCAGCCCCATCCGCATCAGCGGGTTGAGCTTCGCCGCACCGACGAACGCACCGATCTGCACGATGCCCGCGACCAGCTCGGGCGCGTCGGTCGCGGCGAAGACCACAGCCGCCGCGCTGGACGAGCTGCCGACCAGCACGGCCGGCCCGCCGTCGAGGTCGCGAACCACCGCCAGCAGGTCCGCGCCGACCTCCGCCGGGGCGTACGTGGGCCAGCCGACGCTGGACTCCCCGTGGCCCCGGACATCGACCGAGGCGACCCGGTGGCCGGCCGCGACCAGCAGTGGCACCAGGTGCCGATAGCTCGCCCGGTTCTCACCCATGCCGTGCGAGAGGACGACCAGCGGGCCCTCCCCGTGCACCTCGTACGCGATGTGTCCGCCGTCCCGCCGCACCTGGCTAGTTGTCATAGCCATAAAGCTAACCTCATTAGCCAACATCGTCAAGCGCGTACGCGAACGGGCCGGCGGGACCACAGAGGTCACCGCCGGCCCGTCGACCGGGTTCGGGTTACTTCTTGGAGATCAGGGCACGGCCGAAGAAGACCAGGTTGGCCGGGCGCTCGGCGAGCCGGCGCATCAGGTAGCCGTACCACTCGTCGCCGTAGGGGACGTAGGTGCGCACCGTGTAGCCCTCGCCCGCCAGGCGGGCCTGCTCCTCGGGCCGGATGCCGTAGAGCATCTGGAACTCGAATCGCTCCGGCCCCCGGTCGAACCAGCGGGCCCGGTCCTCACCGATGGCGATCATCCGAGGGTCATGGGTGGCCAGCATCGGGTAGCCGTCGCCGGACATCAGGATGTTCATGCAGCGGACGTAGGACTTGTCCACCTCACGGGCCGACTGGTACGCCACCGACTCCGGCTCCCTGTAGGCGCCCTTGCACAGCCGCACCCGCGACCCGGCCGAGGAGAGCTCCCGGCAGTCCGACTCGGTCCGGCGCAGGTACGCCTGGAGCACAGCCCCCGTCGACGGGAAGTCCTTGCGCAGCCTGCCCAGCACCTCCAGCGTCGAGTCGGTGGTGGTGTGGTCCTCCATGTCCAGGGTGACCGTGGTGCCCGCCGCGTCGGCCGCCGCGCAGATCGCCCGCGCGTTGTCGTACGCCAACTGCTCGTCGAACATCTGGCCGAGAGCGGAGAGTTTCACGCTCACCTCGGCGGCCGGGGTGAGCCCCGCACCGGCGAGCATCTTCAGCAACTTCAGGTATTCGTCGCGGGTCGCGGTGGCCTGCTCGGGGGTGACAGTGTCCTCACCCAGGTGGTCGAGGGTGACCGCCAGACCGTCGTCGACGAGTTCGCGGGTCGCGCGCAGCGCGTCGTCGGTGGCGGCGCCGGCGACGAACCGGCGGACGACGTCCCGGGTGAACGGGGCAGTCGCGACGAGCCGCTCGACCTGGGATGACCGGGAGGCGGCGAGGATGACGGAACGGAGCATGAGCCGAGCGTATCGCCCCTGCCAGGACCCCCGCCGAGGGGCGGCCGGCCCACCCTTGACTTGGGGGCGGGGCGGCGGCGGTGGCGTCGATCGGCTACAACGATGCCGTGGACCAACGCCCCCGCCGCCGGCTCCGGTCGGCCTCCGTGCAGCTCGGCGCGCTCACCGCTCTCGCGCTCGCCCTCTCCGGCTGCAACATGACCTCGGACGACGACGATGACGATGACTGCGCCCTCGGGCCGGTCGGCGGCGGTGAGACGGTCGCGCTGGCGATGCGGGTCCCCGACCCGGCCACCGGACGCGCCGCACCGGAGCCGACGACCGCTGCCCTGCCCGAGCGCGGCGGGTTCGGCACCCACCTCGCCGCCTGCGGCGGCTGAGGTGCGCCGCGAGACGGTCGCGCCGCGACCCGACTGGGACGCCACCATCCGGGCGCAGGGGCTGGTCTACGTCGACACCGAGCTGCCCGACGGCGGGATCATGTCGTACTGGGACGAGACCGCCGCGTACGCCTTCGAGCTGGACGAGGTGCTGCGGCTGGAGGAGGCCACCGAGGAGCTGCACCGGATGTCGGTGGCCGCCGCCGAGCACGTGGTGGCCCACCGGCGGTACGCCGAGTTCGGCATCCCGGCGTGGGCGGCCGACGCGGTTGCCCGGTCGCTGCGCGAGGCGCCACCCACCCTCTACGGGCGCTTCGACCTCGCCTACGACGGCACCTGGCCGCCGAAGATGTTGGAATACAACGCGGACACCCCGACCGCGCTGGTCGAGGCGAGCATCATCCAGTGGTACTGGCTGGAGCAGACCCGGCCGGAGCTGGACCAGTGGAACAGCCTGCACGAGCGGCTGGTTGGCGCCTGGGCCAAGATCGGGGCCGGGTTGCACGACCCTCGGGTGCACGTGCTCTGGTCGAACGAGGAGGAGTCGGGCGAGGACCACATGACCGCCGGCTACCTCGCCGAGACCGCCCGACAGGCCGGCCTGGACGTCGAGTTGCTCCCGATCCAGGAGATCGGCTGGGACGGCCGGCGCTTCGTCGACGCCGCCGACAGCCCGGTGACCACCTGCTTCAAGCTCTACCCGTGGGAGTGGATGCTGGCCGAGCCGTACGGGCCGGCGGCGCTCGCTCCGGGCACCCCGACCACCTGGATCGAGCCAGCCTGGAAGCTGCTGCTGTCCAACAAGGCGCTGCTGGCGGTCCTCTGGGAGTTGTACCCCGGCCACGAGTACCTGCTCCCGGCGTACCTCGACTCGCCGCGCGGCATGTCGGAGTACGTGGCCAAGCCGCTGCTCGGCCGGGAGGGCGGCTCCGTACGCATCGTGACCGCGGAGGAGGAGATCACCAACCCGGGGATCTACGGCGACGAGGGCTGGTGCTACCAGGAATTCCGGGCGCTGCCACAGTTCGCCGGCAATCGGATGGTGCTGGGCAGCTGGATCGTCGACGGCGAGTCGGCCGGGGTGGGAGTGCGGGAGAGCGCCAGCCTGATCACTGACGGCTACGCCCGATTCCTGCCGCACTACATCGACGCGCCGCGCACCCCGTGAGTCGTCTACCGTTGGGGGCGTGAACTTCGACGCGTACGCCCGGACCGGTGTTGACCTGGTCAACGCCCGCCTGGACGACCTCGACGACCTGCGGGCCCTCTTCCCCGACGACAACGCCTGGATGCGCGACGAGGTCGCGGACCGGGACGTGGCGATCTTCCGGCGGGCGCAGAAGCGGTTACGCGACGTCTTCGAGTACGGCACCTCGGGGCGCGACGCCCAGGCAGTCACCGAGCTGAACACGCTGCTTGAGGCGTTCCCGGTGCAGCCGCGCATCTCCGGGCACGACTCCAGCGACTGGCACATGCACGTGACCAGCCGGGGCGCCTCGGTCAGCGCGGAATACCTGGCCGGCGCGGTCTGGGGGCTGTCGGTCTGGCTCTGCGAGTACGGCAGCGCCCGGTTCGGGGTCTGCGCCGACGAGCGGTGCGGCAACGTCTACCTGGACACGTCGTCCAACTGCTGCCGGCGGTTCTGCTCGGAGCGTTGCGCCACCCGCTCGCACGTGGCGGCGCACCGGGCCCGCAAGCGGGCGGCGATCGGCGAGCAGGTGACGGTCGCCGCGCAACCGACCGCGGGCGCCGACTCGCTCACGCCGGTCAGCTGACGCCGCTGCCGTCCTGTCACGCGGGGCGGACGGGTCAGGCGTCGACCGGCGACGGCGCGGTCAGGTGCTGGTGGGCGAACTCCAGCGCGGCGCGCAGGTCCGCCTCGCGCACCGTGCGACTCTTCGCGCCCCGGGTGGCGACCTCAACCGCCACCGACCCGGTGAAACCGCGGCCGGCCAGCGAGGAGAGCAGCTCACCGCAGGGCTGGGTGCCGCGCCCGGGCACCAGGTGCTCGTCGCGGCCCTCGCCGGTGCCGTCACCGAGGTGCACGTGCGCCAGCCCGGCGCCCATCCGGTCGGCCATCTCCAGGGGGTCGCTGTGCGAGGCCGCGCAGTGCGACAGATCCAGCGTGTACGACGCGTAGCCAGTGTCGGTGGGATCCCAACCCGGGACGTACGGGACGAACTGCCGACCCGCCATCCTTACCGGGTACATATTCTCCACCGCGAAGCGCAACCCGGTGAACTGGTCCGCGACCGTGGCCAACCCCTCGGCGAAGTTGCGGGCGTAGTCGCGCTGCCAGGTGAACGGTGGATGCACCACGACGGTCGGCGCCTCCAGCGTCTCGGCCAACTCGGCGGCCTTACGCAGCCGCTCCCACGGGTCGGGGCTCCACACCCGCTGGGTGACCAGCAGGCAGGGCGCGTGCACCGAGAGCACCGGCACGTCGTAGTGCGTGGAGAGGCCGCGCAGCGCGCCCGCGTCCTGACTGACCACGTCGGTCCAGACCATCACCTCGACGCCGTCGTAGCCGAGTGCCGCAGCCAGTTGGAACGCCGCCGCGGTCGGCTCGGGAAAGACCGACGAGGTGGACAGGAGCACGGGAACGCGAGAAGTCACATCAATCAGCGTAGCCCGGCAGCGCCGGGGCCATCGTGACGAGCGCTGGCAAAACGGCCGAAACTGGCCCTCCGGTCAGATCGGCTCGAGTTGATCCAGCCGGCGGAGAATGACACCCTCGCGCAGCGCCCACGGGCAGATGTCCAGCGAGTCCAGATCCAGACGGCGCATCACCGCCTCGGCGACCACGGCGCCGGCCAGCAACTGGTGGGCCCGGCCCGCGCTGACCCCCTCCAGCTCCATCAGCTGGGCCGGTGGGATGTGCCGGATGAAGCCGATGACCTGCCGCAGGCCGGCCCGGGTCAGGCTGCGTCGCACCCAGAGCCCGGAACCGGACGGCGCCGCCCCGGCCAGGCGGGCCAGGGTGCGGAACGTCTTCGAGGTGGCCACCGCCCGATCCCAGCCCACCTCGGTCATCTGGTCGACGACCTTGTCCAGCCGGCCGTCCACGTACTCCCGGAGCTTTTCGACGGCCTCGGCCGACGGCGGGGCGGCGGTGGCCGGATCGACCCGCAGCCGCTCCCGAGCCAGCCGGCCGGCGCCGAGCGGCAACGAGACCGCGACGTCCGGGTCCTCGTCGATGCCGGCGGCGATCTCCAACGAGCCCCCGCCGATGTCCAGCACCAGCAACCGCCCCGCCGACCAGCCGAACCAACGCCGCACCGCCAGGAACGTCATCCGTGCCTCGTCGGCCCCCGAGAGCACCGCCAGGCGTACGCCGGTCTCGTCGCGCACCCGGGCGAGCACCTCGGCCGCGTTGGTGGCGTCGCGCACCGCGGAGGTGGCGAACGCGATCAGGTCGGCGGCTTCCAGCCCGGTGGACGCCGCCTTGGCCATGCCCACGGCCTTGACCAGGCCGTCCGCGCCCGCCTCGGTCAGCGCGCCGTCGGGGCCGATCTGCTCGGCCAGCCGGAGCACCACCTTCTCGGAGTGCGCCGGCCACGGGTGCGCGCCGTGGTGCGCGTCAACCACAAGAAGGTGCACCGTGTTGGATCCGACGTCGAGGACACCCAGTCGCATGGTGAAGACCCTAGGTGCAACACGTTTGCGCGGCTCGCCGGCCCGCAGACGTCACCGCGCGTACGCTGGGCCGGGTGACGATGGAGCTCCGTGTGCTGGTGGACGACCCGGGCGACCCGCGTAGCCGCGAGGTGCCACTGGACTTCCCCCGGGAGTGGATCGAGTTCACCGACCCGGCTGACGACACGCACCTGATCCGGGCCGACCTGACCTGGCTGCTCTCCCGCTGGACCTGCATCTTCGGCAAGGGCTGCCACGGCATCATCGCCGGCCGGGCCGCCGACGGTTGCTGCTCGCACGGGGCTTTCTTCACCGACTCGGACGACGAGAAGCGGGTCCGCAACGCCGTCAAGCGGCTCACCCCGTCGACCTGGCAGCACTTCCAGCGCGGGTTCAAGAACTGGACCGACCAGGACACCATCGACGGCAAGAACCCGGCCCGCCGCACCGCCACCCAGGGCACCGAGGGCCCGTGCGTGTTCCTCAACGACGCCGACTTCGTCGGCGGGGGTGGCTGCGCTCTGCACGCCCAGGCGCTGCGCGACGGGGTGCACCCGTTGGAATACAAGCCGGACGTCTGCTGGCAGCTGCCGATCCGCCGAGATCAGGACTGGGTCAAGCGGCCGGACAACAGCAAGGTGCTGGTCTCCACTCTGTCGGAGTTCGACCGGCGGGGTTGGGGAGCCGGCGGGCACGACCTGGACTGGTGGTGCACCTCCTCGACAGACGCGCATGTCGGTGCCGAGCCGATGTACCTGTCGTACTCCCCGGAGCTGACCGCGCTGATCGGCGCTGCCGCGTACGAGCGACTGGCCGAGTTGTGCGCGGCCCGAACGAAGCAGGGCCTGGTCGCCCCGCACCCCGCCGACGAGATCTGACTCGGGTCACCGCCATCGAGGACTACCTCGCACGGCGGAACGCCTCGGAGTTCGGCGACCTCCCTGACAAGATCATCGAACGGCACGCCACGCTGCTGGCTCGCCTGGCCGAGTGATGGCGGAGGTCTACGACCCCACGCTCGCCGACGTGGCCGGCATCGCCCGTAACCATCCGTTTGTGGACGGCAACGAGCGGATCGGTTGGATCGTGGCCATCACCTTCCTGCTGCAGAACCGCGTCGCCACCATCGCTCAGCTCGACGAGGCCGACCAGGACGTCGCGTACGACCTGGTCATCAGCGTGGCGGAGAGTCGACTGACGGAAGTCGCCGAGATCGCCGCTGCGTTGCGCAAGCTGTTCTGACCGCCTGGCGCGTGCCGGTCAGCGGAAGTCGCCACTGGCGCTGAGCTGGTGGTCAATGCCACCGAGGGAGGCCCGCAACGAACGCAGGCCCCCTTCGGGCGAGCCGATCACGGCTCGAACTTGTAGCCCAGGCCCCGGACGGTGACGATGAAGCGCGGCGCGGACGGCTCCGGCTCGATCTTGGAGCGCAGCCGCTTGACGTGCACATCCAGTGTCTTGGTGTCACCGACGTAGTCGGCACCCCAGACCCGGTCGATGAGCTGACCGCGGGTGAGCACCCGACCCGCGTTGCGCAGCAGCAGCTCCAGCAACTCGAATTCCTTCAACGGCAGCTGTACGGCCCCGCCGTCAACGGTCACCACGTGCCGCTCGATGTCCATCCGTACGGGCCCGGCGGACAGCGTCGGGGCGCCCGCGTCGGCCACCTCCGGGCTCTGCCGGCGCAGCACCGCCCGGATCCGGGCGACCAGCTCCCGCGGCGAGTACGGCTTGGTGACGTAGTCGTCGGCGCCGATCTCCAGCCCGACCACCTTGTCGATCTCGCTGTCCCGGGCGGTGACCATGATGATCGGCACGGCCGACCGCTGCCGAAGCTGCCGGCAGACCTCGGTCCCCGACATCTCGGGCAACATCAGGTCGAGCAGCACGATGTCAGCGCCGGTTCGGTCGAACTCGGTGAGGGCGTCGGTGCCGGTCGCAGCGACCGAAACCTCAAAGCCCTCCTTACGGAGCATGTACGACAAGGCGTCGGAGAACGACTCCTCGTCCTCGACCACCAGAACGCGGCTCAACGGGGATTTCCTTTCCATCTGCTGTCAGACCTGCCGTAGCCCAGCCGGACCGGACTCGATCCCAACCGGCGGCAGTGTCGCCAGCAGGTCGTCCGGTGGACTGGCGGGCAGCCGGAGGGTGAACGTCGATCCGCCACCAAGAGTGCTCGACACCTCCACCCGTCCGCCATGGTTGCTCGCAATGTGTTTCACGATTGCCAGGCCGAGCCCCGTGCCGCCGGTGGCACGCGAGCGGGCCTGGTCTGCCCGATAGAACCGTTCGAAGATCCGGCCCACGTCGGTGGGGGCGATGCCGATGCCCTGGTCGGCGACGGCGATCTCGACGTACTCGTCGTCACCGCTGAGGGTGACCCGCACCGTGGTGTCCTCACCCGTGTAGTTGATGGCGTTCTCCACCAGGTTCGCCACCGCCGTGGCGAGCTGGGAGTCGCTGCCGTACGCGGTGAGGCCACGCTCACCGTCCACGGTCACCTCGACCCCTCGGGCGGAGGCCGTGGTGCGGGTCCGGTCGACCACCTCGGCGATCACCCAGTCCAGCGCGACCGGCTCCGCTGGCGGCTGCGGTTCGGCGCCCTGCAACCGGGTCAACTCGAGCAACTCCTGCACCAGCCGGCCCAGCCGGGTCGACTCGTGCTGAATCCGTTCGGCGAACCGGCGGGCGGCCACCAGGTCCTCGGAGAGGTCTGGCGCCGCGGCGTCAGCCGGTTCGGTCGCGTCCAGCAACGCCTCGGCGAGCAGTTGAAGCGCCCCGATCGGGGTCTTCAGCTCGTGGCTCACGTTGGCGACGAAGTCGCGTCGCACACGGGTCAGCCGGTGCGACTCGGTCACGTCGACCGCCTCGACCGCGATGAAGCCGTTGCCGAGGCCCATCGCCCGCAGGTGCACGCCGAGCGGGTTCTCCCCCGCGCTGTCGCGACCTCGGGGCAGATCCAGCTCGATCTCACGCCGCACCCCGGTGCGTCGCACCTGGCCGGCAAGGGTTCGGATCAGCGGGTGTGCGGCGATCGAGCCGGGGGTGCTGCCGGTACGCAGAAGCCCCATCGCGCGGGCGGCCGGGTTGATCAGCACAGGCACGTCGTCGTCATCCAGTACCACGACACCGGCCCGGAGCGAGTCGATCGTCCGGCGGCCGAGCCCGGCCTGCTGCTCGTCGGCTATCGCGGGCCTCCCCCTGCTCCAGCGGGAGCTCGCGCTCCCCGTCGACGTGGAGCGACCGTCCCGCGCCGGCAGGAACCGGGGCAGCAGGAAACCGGCGGCCAACCCGGCCACCAACGCCACGGCCACCACGACCGCCACTGCCCACTCCACCCGGCGATCGTAGGGTCATTGTTAACCTGGCTACCACACAGACCGGGACGAAACACCCTCACTTTCGCGAATGTTCACCCCTACGTCCGGCGTCGTTCACCGTGGTTCATCCGGGGTCCGTCCGGGCCCCCTACCGTTGGCGTCGCACCTGCTCAACCCCCTGCGCCGGCACCCGTTGGCGGCGACCGACCACAGGACGTGATGATGCGCGACGAGTTCCGGGCCGACCTCCAGATCGTCAGCCAACTGCTGGTGGACATGGCGGAGGGCGTCCGCGCCGCCATGCGCCAGGCCACCCGGGCCCTGCTCACCGCCGACCGGCAGGCCGCCGAGACGGTCATCGAGCGGGACGCCGAGATCGACGACCTCTACCGGCACGTCGAGGAGCGGGTCTGTGACCTGCTCGCCCGACAGGCGCCGGTCGCCTCCGACCTCCGGGCGATGATCACCGCGCTGCACGTGGCCGCGGATCTGGAGCGGATGGGCGACCTCGCCGAGCACGTGGCGAAGACCGCGCTGCGCCGGCACCCCTCCCCCGCCGTCCCGGCCGAGCTGCGGACGGTCTTCACCGAGATGTCCGAGATCGCCGACCGAATGGCCGTGAAGATCGGTTCGGTGCTGGCGAAACCCGACGCCGACCTCGCCGGCGAGTTGGACCACGACGACGACGCCATGGACGAGCTGCACAAGAACCTGTTCGCGGTGCTGCTCGGCGACGACTGGCCGTACGGGGTGGAGACCGCGATCGACGCCACCCTGCTGGGTCGCTTCTACGAGCGCTTCGCCGACCACGCGGTCAACGCCGGCGAGCACGTGATCTACCTGATCACCGGGGAGAACACCCCCACCGCCAACTGACGGGCAAGGAAGGGCCCCTTGTTATCGCTTTTTGCACAACAAGGGGCCCTTCCCAACGTCTCAGCGGCCCTGGTTGGCCACCGCCGCTGCGGCTGCCTTCGCCGCCGTCGGGTCGAGGTAGGTGCCGCCCAGGCTGAGCGGTCGCAGCTGCGGGTCGAGGTCGTAGCGCAGCGGGATGCCCGTCGGGATGTTCAACTTGGCGATCGCCTCGTCGGAGATCTGGTCGAGGTGCTTGACCAGGGCGCGCAGCGAGTTGCCGTGCGCGGCCACCAGCACCGTCCGGCCGGCCAGGATGTCCGGCACGATCGAGTCGTACCAGTAGGGCAGCATCCGGTCGACGACGTCCTTGAGGCATTCGGTACGCGGCATCAGCTCGGTCGGCAGCAGCGCGTAGCGAGGGTCACCCACCTGCGACCACTCGTCGTCGTCGGCGATCGGCGGCGGTGGCGTGTCGTACGACCGGCGCCAGAGCATGAACTGCTCCTCGCCGTACTCGTCAAGGGTCTGCTTCTTGTTCTTGCCCTGCAGGGCGCCGTAGTGGCGCTCGTTGAGCCGCCACGACCGGCGCACCGCGATCCAGTGCCGGTCGGCGGCGTTGAGCGCCAGCTCGGCGGTGCGGATCGCACGGCGCATCACGCTGGTGTGCACGACGTCCGGCAGCAGGCTGTGCTCGCGCATCAGCTCGCCGCCGCGCCGCGCCTCACCCTCGCCCTTCTCGGTCAGGTCGACGTCCACCCAGCCGGTGAAGAGGTTCTTGGCATTCCAGTCGCTCTCACCGTGCCGCAGCAGGACCAGCGTCCCGATGGTGGGCCCTTCGCTCGCAGTCATGCGGATCATCCTGCCTCAACCGCCCGGGGGACACGCGGGCAGCCGTCGTGACGACCACCACGTGAAAAAGCGGGTGACCAGTGGATCTGCCCGCCACTAGGGTTGTAAGGCACAACAGTCACATCGGTCATTACTTGCAAGCGGGGGAACCACGTGCGGACGATGCGGAGCTGGTTCCGGGACACCACCGGCGGCCTGCCGACCACCTTCTGGTACCTGTGGTCCGGCACCCTGATCAACCGGCTCGGCTCGTTCGTCCTCGTCTTCCTCGCCATCTACCTGACCCAGGAACGCGGCTTCTCGGCCTCCCAGGCCGGCCTGGTGATCGGCCTGTGGGGCGTGGGCGGCGCGTTCGGCACCACCGCCGGCGGCACCCTCGCAGACCGGTGGGGCCGCCGACCGACGCTGCTCACCGCGCACGTGGGTGCGGCCGCCATGATGCTCGCGCTCGGGCTGGCCCGGGACATCTGGGCGGTGGCGCTGGGTGCCCTGCTGCTCGGCATGTTCGCCGAGGCGGCCCGGCCCGCGTTCGGGGCGATGATGATCGACGTGGTGCCGGCGAAGGACCGGCTGCGCGCCTTCTCGCTCAACTACTGGGCGATCAACCTCGGCTTCGCCTGCGCGGCTGTCCTCGCCGGCCTCGCCGCGCAGGCCGACTACCTGCTGCTGTTCGTGGTCGATGCCGCCACCATGCTGATCACCGCGCTGATCATCTTCGTGAAGGTGCCGGAGACCCGGCAGACCGGTCCTGTCACCGCTGCCGCGGCGAAGGCCCCGGGCGGTGCCCTGCGCACCATCCTCAACGACCGGGTCTACCTCGGCTTCGTGGCACTGAACCTGTTCTCCGCGCTGGTCTTCCTCCAGCACATCTCGATGCTGCCGATCGCGATGGGTGACGATGGTCTGAGCCCGGCCACCTACGGATCGGTGATCGCGCTCAACGGCGTCCTCATCGTGGTCGGCCAACTCTTCGTGCCGCGACTGATCCGGGGCCGGAGCCGCTCCCACGTGCTCGCGCTGGCCTCCGTGGTGATGGGCGTCGGGTTCGGGTTGACCGCGTTCGCCGGCACCGCCTGGTTCTACGGGCTGACCGTGCTGATCTGGACGGTCGGCGAGATGCTGAACTCGCCGTCCAACTCCACGCTGATCGCCGAGCTTTCCCCGGCCGAGCTGCGAGGCCGCTACCAGGGCGTGTTCTCCCTCTCGTGGCAGATGGCCGGGGCCAGCGCGCCAATCCTCGGCGGCCTGGTGCGCGAGCACGCCGGCAACGACACGCTCTGGTACGGCTGCGCCGTGCTCGGTGTCCTGACCGCCGTGGCCCACCTGGTGTCGGGACCGGCCAGAGAGCGGCGTGCCACCGCGCTGCGCCGCTCCGGCGAAGCACTGGCACCGGTCAGCACCACTCGGGGGCCACAGCCCGTCGAAGCAGTCTGACGCCCAAGATCAGGACGCCGGCTGGCGCGACCCGGCCCGAGTTTTCTACCGTGCACGGGAAATGGTTAGGAAACTGAACTGTCGGGAGGTCGGGTGCACGCCCTGCGACGCTGGTGGCACGACACCGCAGGCGGGCTCCCCGCCACCTTCTGGTACCTCTGGGCCGGCCTGCTGATCAACCGGGCCGGCGCGTTCGCCATGCTGTTCCTCTCGCTCTACCTCACCGACGTTCGCGGAGCAAGCGTTGGGATGGCCGGCACGGTCGTCGGCGCGTACGGGGCCGGCGGGGCGGTGGGCGTACTGCTCGGCGGGGTGCTTGCCGACCGGTGGGGCCGTCGGGCGACCCTGCTCGTCGCACACCTGGCCACGGCCGGTCTGATGGTGGCGCTCGCCTTCAGCCGGCCCCTGCTCCTGATCGCGGCACTCTCCGCGCTCGTCGGCGTGGTCCACTCGATGCCCAGCCCGGCGTTCGTCGCGGCGATCGTCGACGTGGTGCCCGCCGAGCGCCGCTCGCGCGCGTTCAACCTCCAGTTCTGGGCGTTCAACCTGGGAATGGCGGTCGCCTCGTTGCTCGCCGGGGTGCTGGCCGAGGCGAGCTTCACCGCACTGTTCCTGGTCGACGCTGGCGCCACACTGACCGCCGCCGCCGTGATCGGCTGGAAGGTGCCGGAGACCCTGCGCCTGGCCGCTCCGACCGCCGACCTCCCGCCGGCCACCCGCCCGATGCCGAAGTCCCTCCGGCCCCGCCGACCAGGACTGCACACCGCCCTCAGGGACCGCACCTTCCTGGTCTTCGTCGGGCTCACCTTCGTGCTGGCCGTGCTCACCATGCAGACCTCGACGATCATGCCGCTGGCCATGCGCGCGGACGGCCTGGGCCCATCGGCGTACGGGCTGGTGGTGGCGCTCGGCGGCGCACTGATCGTGGTCGGGCAACTGTTCGTGCCCCGGCTGATCGACCGGCATCGTAAGGACGTCGTGCTGGCCGCCTCGACCGCACTGCTCGCGCTCGGCTTCGGGGTGCTCGCCGTCGCCGACGAGCTGGCCATCTACCTTGGTGCCGCAGTGGTCTGGACGGTCGGCTCGATGCTCGCCGCCCCGCCCAACGCGCAGATCAATGCCGACCTGGCACCGCCGCAGCTGCGCGCGCGGTACCAGTCGGTCTTCTACCTGACGTTCCCGGCCGCGGCCTTCATCGCTCCCACGCTCGGCGGGGTGAGCCTGCAGCACCTCGGCGACCGGCACTGGCTGATCGTGGGCGGGCTGGGCCTGCTGGCCGCGCTCGGGCACCTGCTCGCCGGGCCACCCCGGGAGCGGCACGTCGCCGCGCTGCACCGGGCCGCCGGCCGGGAGCCGACCACAGCCACGGACCGCGTGCCGACCGCGTAACCGCCAAACCCGGGTGCCCGGGACTTCCGGTAATCGCGGTCGGGTCATGCCCGCGGGTCGTTGGTCCGCCGGAGGTATGGCCACCCACACACACTGGCCAGGAGTGCCGCCCCGCAGACCCATTTCGCGCGTGTCCCATTGCTCGGCTCTGCTTCAACGGACGCGATACCACGTGTCCGGAAATCGAACGTCGGGTGTCGCGTGGGTGAAACAGAGTAAAGGATGCGGCGCAGGGTGGCCGCCTCGCGCCTCGACCCACAACCGCGTCCGAGCCCACGCCCCATCCATTTGCGGTTTCAGGGCGTGACCCGCGCCCCAGATGTGGGGCAGGTCTACATGCGCAAAGCGCCCACCACGTCCCGAAGGCCGTGGTGGGCGCCCGCCGGCGGGGCCGGCGGCGGCGGGCAACACTCACCCCCGTAAGCATCGCCCGCTCACGCCGCCGGTCCAAACAGGTGGGCACCGTCCCCCAACGGTTAATCCACCCGTCCCCTCGCGCCTCGCCTGGTGCACGGATCTGATCGATCCGCCGCTCCCCCGAACGTTTCCAAGCGTGGCGCGGTGCAATAAAGTTAGATCGCCCGGATTCTGGATTCAACCCAGAACGCTGTCTCGCCGGTCACAACTGGCGAGTATCCGCTGCTCGGGCCTCGGTCTTTGTTAACAGCGGCGTACCCGTCATCCATTCCCGCAAACACCTCAACCGTCCTCCCGATCAGGTGACTCGGTCCGGAAAAAGTTGCTCTGCCGGCCGTCGCGCATCTGTTCCTGATAAATCAGGTTCAGGCGGCGCAGGTCAAAGGTGTGGAACCACTCATCCCAGGTGATCTCGCGTATCCGGCTGCTTTCCCGGTAGCCGGGGATGTTAAAGGTCAACACACCCGCCCGGCCGTCCCGCTCGGTGCCGGCGATGGTCGCCGGCTTCGCCCCGCGCTCCCGGGCCCAGCGCTGGATCACCTCGTGATTCGCGGTGATCAGACTCCGTCCCGGCCGCTCGGGCCGGTCCATCACGGATGAGATCACCTGCGAGCTGCGGACCGACCGTCCGGTTCCCCGTCCGGTCCGGATCCCGCTGGCCGCCGTGCCGCTACCGGCCGACCGCGGCGCCGCGCGCTTGGCGGGCGTCGCGCGCTTCGCCGTGGTGCGCTTCGCAGGCGCCGCGCGCTTCGCCGTAGCGCGGCTTGCGGGTGCTGCCCGCTTCGCCGCCGGCCGCGCCGATGCCTTCTTCGCCGGGGCCTTCCGCGCGGGCGCGGTACGGGCCGTCGCCGTCTTGCGCGCGGTCGCCGTCTTGGGCGCGGTCGCCGTCTTGGGCGCCGTCGCCGTCTTGCGCGCGGTCGCCGTCTTGCGCGCGGTCGTCGACGTCGCCGCCGTCGTCCTCTTCGCTGCCGTCGACTTACGCGCGGCGGTCGCCTTCTTCGCGGCGGCCCGCTTCGCGGGTGCGCTCTTGTTCGCCGGCGCGGCCTTCGCGCGGCTCGGCGCCGCCCTGGCCGCCGACTTCTTCGTGGCGGCGGCCCGACCCGCCGACGCCCTGGTGCCGGTGGCCCGGCCCGTTGGACCGGTGCTGCTCCGACCTGCGCCGGCCCGCATCGAGCGCACCAACTGCTTCACCAGGTCGGGCTTGCGCAGTGCGGAGATCCCGGAGACCCCGCGTTTGCGTAGCTGCCCGCGGATGTCGTCCACCCGCATCCGGGAGATCTCCGACTCGGAGACTCCGGGAGTACCCGGCGTCTGGTTGCCGGCCTGTCGCTTCGTCCTGGTCGCAGTTGCGCCGCGACCTGAGCTGTTCCGCTGAGCCATGGGATGCTCCGCTCCTTGACACTCCGTCCTCGGCGCGCGGGGGTCCCTTGCCGCACCGCGCGGGGCGGCATACCCGTCAGGAGCAGTCCGAACCACCAGCCGACAGGCCGGGTCGGGGCCGAGCGGTCAGGCCGGGTCGGGGCCGGAGCCGGAGGGCTCGAAGAGATGGGCGAACGCGGCCAGGTTGGCGGTCGACTCGCCACGCTTGACCCGCCACTCGTACTCCCGCCGGATCGAACTGCCGAAGCCGATCTCCAGCATCGTGTCGAACGACTCGTCGGAGTAGGTGAGCACGGAGCCGAGCAGCCGGTCCAACTCGTCGGCGTCCACGCCGGCCGGGTTGACCCGACCGGTCAGATACACGTCGCCGACCGCGTCGGTGGAGAAGGAGACCCCGTACATCCGGGCGTTGCGCTGCAACAGCCAGGCCCACAGCTCCTCACGGCGCTCGTCCGGCTGGCGCATCACGAACGCCTCGATCCGCAGCGCGTGCTCACCGACGATCAGGTTGCAGACCGTCTTGAGCTTGTGGGTGCCCGGCAGGGTCACCGCGTACGAGCCGGGACCGGTCGACTCCCAGGCCAACTCCCGCTCGGCACAGACCGACTCAATCAGGATCGCAAGATCGCTCTTCGGGCTCACCGGACCCACTCTACGACCGACCCGGCCGGCGCACCGGTTGGCGACCGGCGCCCGCAGTCACCAGGAGCAGGAGAGCGCCGGGTCGCACGCCAGGTCGGCCGCGAGGCGAGCCCGGTGCGCGGCGGTCGCCTCGCCGTAGACGCCAAGCAGGCCGGCAACCGTCCGGTCCCAGGAGAAGTGCCGCGCGTGCTGCTCAGCGCCGCGGGCCAGCACCGCCCGGCGGGCCCGGTCAGGCAGCAGGCGTCCCAGCGCAGTCGCCCAGTCGACCGGGTCGTGCCCGTCGATGAGGACGCCGCTCACCTGGTCCCGCACAGCGGTGACCAGCCCGCCGACCGCGGCGGCCAGCACTGGCGTACCGCAGGCCTGCGCCTCGAGGGCGACCAGCCCGAACGATTCGTTGTGCGACGGCACCGCGACCAGATCGGCCGCCCGGTACAGGGCCGGCAGGTCGTCCCCGGTGAGCGGCGGCAGGAATCGCACCCCGTCGGTGACCCCGAGCCTGGCGGCCAGCTCGATCAGCGCGGTCGGCCGGTCCAGCCCACTGCCGCTGGGCCCGCCGCAGATCACCACGGTCACCTGGTCGGCCAGTGCCGGGTCGCGCTCCCGCAACGCGGCAACCGCGCGGATCAGCACGTCGGGGGCCTTGAGCGGCTGGATCCGACCGACGAAGGCAACGACGTACCCCTCGGCCGGCAGCCCCAGCCGGCGGCGCGCCTCGCGGGCAGCCGCGGACCGATCGCCCGACGCGGGTCGGAAGCGATCCAGGTCGACGCCCGGCTGCACCACGGAGACCCGGGTCGGGTCGGCGTCGTACCGATCGAGAAGGTCGGTGGCCTCGACCCGGGTGTTGGCGACCAGCCGGTCCGCCTCGGCGACCACCTGTTCCTCGCCGATCACCCGGGCCTTGGGCTCTGGCCGGTCGCCGGCCGCGAGTTGAGCGTTCTTGACCTTCGCCAGGGTGTGCGCGGTGTGTACCAGCGGCACTCCCCAACGCTCCTTGGCCAGCCAGCCGACCTGGCCGGAGAGCCAGTAGTGGGAGTGGATCAGGTCGTAGTGCCCGGGCGGGCGGGACGCCTCGGCGCGCAGCACCCCGGCGGTGAAGGCACAGAGCTGGCCGGGCAACTCCTCCTTGGTGAGGCCCTCCAGGGGGCCGGAGGTGATGTGCCGGACCTGCACGCCGGGTGCCATCTCGACCACCGGGGGCAGGTCACCGGAGGTGGCCCGGGTGAAGATCTCCACCTCGACGTTGGCCTCGGCGAGTCGCCGGGCGACCTCAAGGATGTAGACGTTCATTCCGCCTGCGTCGCCCGTGCCGGGCTGGTGCAGGGGGGAGGTGTGCACCGACAGGGTGGCGATGCGGCGAGGCCGGGGCCACGGTTGGGCACCGCGCTGACGACCGACACCGGTGTGCATTTCCGCCACATCCGCTCCTCTGTCACGGTAGATGCCGTCTCGCACGACCGGCGCTTCTCGGTCAACCCGTACGCCGGATGTCATCTTCCCCATCGGGCTTCGGAAATTCCCCAGCGCGCCCCCCCGGGGTGACGGACCTCATCACCAAACGCCCGTCAATCCGCCCCGACCGCCCGGTCGGGGTCGGCCGGGCGGTCGGGGTGACAATGTCGGGATGACCTCTGTCGCCATCGTCACCGGAGCGTCCAGCGGGATCGGCGCAGCCACCGCCCGCCGGCTCGCCGCCGAGGGCTTCCACGTGCTCGCCGCCGCCCGTCGCGCCGAGCGGCTCACCGAACTGGTCGGCGAGATCACCGCCGCTGGTGGGCAGGCCACCGCAGTGACCTGCGACATCACCTCGGACGAGTCGGTGGCCGGGCTGGCCGAGGCCGCCGCCCAGGCACCTGGGCCGGTCACCCTGCTGGTCAACAACGCCGGCGGAGCGCGCGGGCTGGACCCGGTGGAGTCCGGCTCGGTCGCCGACTGGCAGTGGATGTACGACGTCAACGTGCTCGGCACGCTGCGGGTCACCCAGGCCCTGCTGCCGGCGCTGGAGGCCTCCGGCTCCGGCACCATCGTGGTGGTCTCCTCCACCGCCGGCCTGACCGTGTACGAGGGCGGGGGCGGCTACGCCGCGGCGAAGCACGCGCAGACCGCCATCGCCGGCACACTCCGTCTGGAGCTGTGCGGCCGACCGCTGCGGGTGATCGAGATCGACCCCGGCATGGTGAAGACCGACGAGTTCGGGCTGGTCCGCTTCGAGGGTGACACGGAACGGGCGGCCGCCGTCTACGCCGGAGTGCCGGGGCCCCTGGTCGCCGACGACGTCGCCGACTGCATCGCCTGGTGCGCCACCCGCCCCGAGCACGTCAACGTCGACCGGTTGGTGGTCCGGCCACGGGCGCAGGCCGCCCAGCACAAGGTGCACCGGGTCAGGCAGTGAAGCGCGAGGAGTGAGCCGGGTTTGCGAGCCCCGCAGTCGCGAACATTGACTACGCAGTGAAGCGCGAGGAGTGAGACGGTATGAGCGGGGCGGCACGGCACCGGCCGCTCGGCGTGGTCACGAGGGGCACGACCAACCCGAACCGGCTGCGTCGGGTGGACAACTGGATTGTCGCCACCTGCGGCGAC
The DNA here is from genome assembly GCF_040607415.1 of Micromonospora sp. NPDC005291. Taxonomy (NCBI): domain Bacteria; kingdom Bacillati; phylum Actinomycetota; class Actinomycetes; order Micromonosporales; family Micromonosporaceae; genus Micromonospora; species Micromonospora sp. NPDC005291. Next base: position 186,214 of record NZ_JBEXGR010000007.1, on the reverse strand, counting down.
CGGCTGCTGGCGGCGGCCGACCCCCTGGTGGTCGACCTCGGCTACGGCGCCACCCCGGTAACCGCGGTGGAACTGCGCGCCCGGCTGGCGGCGGGGGTTCGTCCAGACGTACGGCTGGTCGGGCTGGAGATCGACCCGGCCCGTGTGGCCGCCGCGACGCCGGCCGCCGACCCACCCGGCCTGACGTTCGCCCGGGGTGGGTTCGAGCTGGCCGGGCTCCGTCCGGTGCTGGTCCGTGCGTTCAACGTGCTGCGCCAGTACGACGAGAGCGAGGTGCCCGACGCCTGGCGGACGATGACCGCCGCGCTCGCCCCGGGCGGGGTGCTCGTCGAGGGCACGTGCGACGAGTTGGGTCGGCTCGCCAGTTGGTTGCTGATCGACGCCGATGGCCCTCGGACGCTGACCCTGGCCGCGAAGCTCACCACGCTGGGCAGCCCTGCCGAGCTGGCCGAGCGGCTGCCCAAGGCGCTGATCCACCGCAATGTCCCCGGTGAGCCGGTGCACGATCTGATCCGCGCCCTGGACGACGCCTGGCAGGCCGCCGCCCCCTACGCCACCTTCGGCCCCCGCCAACGCTGGCTGAGAGCCGTAACCCGTCTCCGCGAGACCGGCTGGCCCATCCTCAACGGCCCCACCCGCTGGCGCCAGGGCGAGTTGACCCTCCCCTGGCCACCTCCCAGCACTTAGAGGGCGCAGTTGATGAGGACGGGTTCGGGGTGAAGGGTCACGCCGAAGCGGGCGTGCACGGTGTCGCGGATGGTGGTGGCGAGGGCGAGCAGGTCGACGGTGTGCGCTGTGCCGCTGCGGTTGGTGAGGGCGAGGGTGTGTTTGCTGGAGATGGCCACCCCGTCCGGCCCGGGGTGGCCCTTGGCGAAGCCGGCCTTGTCGATCAGCCACGCCGCGCTCACCTTGACCATGCCGTCGGCTCCCGGCCAGGCGGGCGGGTCGCCCAGCTCGGCGGCGCGCTCCAGGAACAGCTCGTACGTCGCCCGGTCGAGCACCGGGTTGGTGAAGAAGGACCCGACCGAGCGGGTGTCTGGATCGGTGGCGTCGAGCACCATGCCCTTGCCCGCACGCAGCCGCAGCACCGCCGCTCGGGCGTCGGCCAGTGGCACCTGGTCACCCACCTCGACACCGAGCGCCCGGGCCAGCTCCGCGTAGCGCACCGGACCGGAGAGCGGGGACGGGGTGAGCCGGAAGTCGACGGAGAGCACCACCCAGCGGTCCGCGTGCTTGAAGATGCTGCCCCGGTAGGCGAACCCGCAGTCGGCGGCGGGGATGACCTGGCGGGTGCCCTCGGCCCGGTCGTACACCTCGACTCCGGTGATCGTCTCGGCGACCTCCTGGCCGTACGCGCCGACGTTCTGGATCGGGGTTGCGCCGGTCGAGCCGGGGATGCCGGAGAGGCACTCCAGGCCGGCCCAGCCGTTGGCCACGGTGGCGGCGACCAGGTCGTCCCACGGCTCGCCGGCCTCGACCCGTACGGTGACCGACCCGGCGTCCTCGGCGACGACCCGCAGCCCACGGGAACGCACCAGGACGACGGTGCCGGGGAAGCCGGAATCGCCGATCACCACGTTGCTGCCGCCGGCCAGGATCAGGACCGGCTCGTTCGCGGCCAGGACCGCCCGGACGATCTCGTCGGCAGTGCCGGCGGCCACGATCCGCTCGGCCGGCCCACCCATCCGCAGAGTGGTGTAGCTGGCCAGTGGACCAGGGATGGCACGATCGGTTTCGGTTGTCGGCTGGGCGTAGGCGTCGGGCACGCCTTTCACCTTAGGCTGAGTGATAGCCGTGGCACCCACTGGTCGCCCGGCACCCCCGGGAGGATGGCGATGAGCAGACTGCAGGGCAGCAAGGATTTTTGGATCGGGGCGCTCCGGGCGGAGGGTCCTGCTTTCGCCGCGGCGGTGGCAGAGGCGCCGCCCGAGACACCGGTGCTGTCCTGTCCGGGCTGGACGGTCAACGACCTCACACTGCACCTCGCTGGCATCTACCACTGGGTTTCGTCGTTCGCCGGCTCCGGCCTGACCACCCGGCCGGCCCCCCGGGAGCGGATCGAGGCGGACCCGGGCGTCAGCCCGCTCCAGCTGTGGCAGCAGGGGTACGACAAGCTGATGACCCTTTTCGACGGGCTCGACCCGGAGGCCCCGGCGTGGAACTGGGCCCCGCAGCCGAAGAAGGCTGGTTTCTGGCCGCGTCGGATGGCGCACGAGACGGCTGTGCACCGCTGGGACGCCCAGCTCGCCATCGGCGCCGGCGACCCGGTGGAGGCGAAGCTCGCGGCCGACGGGGTGAGTGAGGTGCTGGACACCTGGCTGCCTGCGGGCCGGCGGCGGGTGCCGGGCGACTGGCACGGGGTGGTGCAGCTCTCCGCGACGGACGCGGCCCAGGAGTGGTATCTGCGGCTGCGCGGCGAGGGGGTGGCGCTGCTCGACACCGCGACCATCTTCGACCACGACGACCACCACGCGCGAGCACAGGTCAGCGGCACCGCGAGCGACCTGCTGCTGGCGCTCTGGGGTCGGGTGAGCTTCGAGACGCTGGACGTCGCCGGTGACCGCACCCTGCTCGACGGTCTGGGCACCGGCTGATCGTCGCCCGGAGCACGCGAACGAGGGCGTCACCCCCACGGGTGGCGTCCTCGTTCGCGTCGATGCCTTCATAACGAATCAGAACTGAGAGAGCGCTCTCTTGACAGCGCGGAGAGGATTCAGCACCCTGTCGAGAGAGCGCTCTCACATGCCACTCGCCACCACCCGACCACCCTGAGAGGGGTCCGAATCCCATGGCTGTCTTCCCGCGCCGCCGCCTCGCCGCGGTGGCCCTCGCCGCCGCCACCACCCTGCTCGTCACCGCTGGCTGCGGCGGTGCCGACGAGGCGGACGGGGACGGACCGGTCACGCTGACCGTCGACGTCTTCGGCCAGTTCGGCTACGAGCAGCTCTACCAGGAGTACATGAGCGCGCACCCCGACGTGAAGATCGTCGAACGCGGTGCCGGCACCAACCTCGACGAGTACTCACCGAAGCTGACCCAGTGGCTGGCCGCCGGCCGAGGCGCCGGTGACGTGGTGGCCATCGAGGAAGGCCTCCTGGTCGAGTACAAGGCCAACCCCGGCAACTTCGTCAACCTGCTCGACCACGGCGCCGCCGACCTCAAGGGCAACTTCCTCGAGTGGAAGTGGAACGCCGGCCTGACCGCCGACGGCAAGCAGCTCATCGGCCTCGGCACCGACGTCGGCGGCATCGCCATGTGCTACCGCACGGACCTGTTCGCCAAGGCCGGCCTGCCCACCGAGCGGGGCGCGGTCTCGAAGCTCTGGCCGACCTGGCAGGACTACATCGCCACCGGGGAGCGGTTCGTCGCGGCCAAGACCGGGGCGTCCTTCCTCGACGCGGCGACCAACACCTTCAACACCATCCTGCTGCAGACCGCCGGCAACACGACCGGCTACAGCTACTACGACACCAACGGCAACGTCGTCGTCGACAGCAACCCTGCCGTACGGCAGGCGTGGGACACCACCATGGACATCGTCGACTCGGGCCTGTCCGGAAAGTACGGCTCCTGGTCCGAGGAGTGGGTCTCCGCCTTCAAGCAGTCGAAGTTCGCCACCATCGCCTGCCCCGCCTGGATGACCGGTGTCATCGAGAGCAACTCCGGCCCGACCGCCCAGGGCAAGTGGGACATCGCCCAGGTGCCCGGCAGCGGCGGCAACTGGGGCGGCTCGCACCTCGCCGTGCCGAAGCAGAGCAAGCACCAGGCCGAGGCGATCGAGCTGGCCAAGTTCCTGACCAGCGCCAAGGGCCAGATCGGGGCGTTCAAGGCCAAGGGCCCGCTGCCCTCCTCGCCGCAGGCGCTCGACGACCCGGCGATCACCGGCGCGACCAACGCGTACTTCTCGGGGGCACCGGTCGGCACCATCTTCGGCACCGGCGCGAAGAGCCTGAAGCCGGTCTACATGGGCCCGAAGAACCAGGCCGTCCGCACCGAGGTGGAGAACGCCGTACGCACCGTGGAGCTGGGCCAGCGCAACCCCAGCCAAGGCTGGACCGACGCGCTAACCAACGCGAAGAAGGCCGCCGCGAAGTAGCCCCTTCCCCACCCCCGCGCCGATCTAGGGCGAATCGTCGTGATCAGAGATCAACTGGCCGCGATATGCCCTAGATCGGCGCGGGGGTGGGAGGGCCGAAAGGAGTTTTTCGGGCATGACCGTTCAGCTTGACGCGCGTCCGCCGGTCGCACCGGCATCCGGTGGCCACCGCCGATCGCTGGGTCGGTTCAGCCGGCTCGACAACCGGCTCTCGCCGTACCTCTACATCGCCCCGTTCTTCCTGCTCTTCGCAGTCTTCGGGGCCTACCCGCTGGCGTACACCTTCTGGGTTTCGCTGCACGACTGGGATCTGCTCGGCACCGACCACCCGTTCGTGGGCGCGGCGAACTACACCCAACTGCTGGCCGATGCCGACTTCTGGCACGCGGTGGTCAACACGCTGGGCATCTTCGTCATCTCCACCGTTCCGCAACTGCTCGCCGCGCTCTGGCTGGCCAACCTGCTCAACCGAGGGCTGCGGGCCCGGACCGGCTGGCGGATGGCGGTGCTCGTCCCCAACGTGACCTCCACCGCCGCCGTGGCGATCGTGTTCGGGGTGCTCTTCGGCCGCGAGTTCGGCATGATCAACTGGCTGCTCGACCTGGTCGGGGTGGACCCGATCGGATGGAAGACCGACCGGTTCGCCTCCTGGGTGGCCATCTCCGCCATGGTCGACTGGCGGTGGACCGGCTACAACGCGCTGATCCTCCTGGCCGCGATGCAGGCCATCCCCCGCGACCTGTACGAATCGGCGGCGATCGACGGCGCCAACCGGGTCCGGCAGTTCTGGGCGATCACCGTGCCGCTGCTCAAGCCGACGATCATCTTCTGCGTCATCATCTCCACCATCGGCGGGTTGCAGCTCTTCACCGAGCCCCGGCTGTTCCACTCCGGCACCAACCCGATCCGAGGCGGCTCGCTCCGGGAGTCACAGACCGTGACCATGTACATGTTCGAGAACGCCTTCGCACCGCACTACAACTTCGGGTACGGCTCAGCCGTGGCCTGGCTGCTCTTCGCGCTCATCGCGATCGTGGCGGCGGTCAACGTGCTGGTCCTGCGACGCATGGGCGGCGGATCGGGACCGAATTTCGGGAAGGGAGCGGGACGATGAGCCGGCTCTGGCGGGCCAGCCCGCTGACGTACCTGGCCCTGGTGATGGCCGTCGGGATGTCGGTCTTTCCGATCTGGTGGATGTTCGTGGTGGCCAGCCGGTCCAGCGACGCGATGGGTCAGCTGCCGCCGCCGATGACACCGGGCGGGAACCTGGGAGCCAACATCGCCCGGCTGTTCGACAACGCCGACGCGTACTTCCTGACCGGCCTGATCAACTCGACGATCGTGGCCGGCACGGTGACCGTCTCCGTGGTGTTCTTCGCCAGCCTGGCCGGCTTCGCCTTCGCGAAGCTACGGTTCCGCGGCCGCAACGCGCTGCTGTTGGCGGTCATCGCGACAATGATGATCCCGACCCAGCTCGGTGTGATCCCGCTGTACATGCTGATGACCCGACTGCAGTGGAACGACCGGCTGCCCGCGGTGATCGTGCCGGCTCTGGTCACCGGGTTCGGGGTGTTCATGATGCGGCAGTACGCCGGCCAGGCGGTCAGCGACGAGCTGATCGAGGCCGCCCGGATGGACGGCTGCGGCACCGCCCGGATCTGGTGGCACGTGGTGGTACCCGCGCTGCGCCCCGCCGCCGCCGTGCTCGGCCTGCTCACGTTCATGACCACCTGGAACGACTTCCTGTGGCCGTACGCTGTGCTGAACGATCCGGCAAATCCGACCGTGCAGCTCTCCCTGCGGGCACTGTCGGACGGGTACTACCAGGACATGTCGCAGGTGTTCACCGGGACAGCCATCGCGACGCTGCCCCTGCTACTGGTCTTCGTGTTGTTCGGCCGGCAGATCATCGGCGGGATCATGGAAGGTGCGGTCAAGGCGTGAATGGGCTCCGTTTTCCCGAGCATTTCCTCTGGGGGGCGGCCACCGCCGCGTACCAGATCGAGGGCGCGGTCCGCGACGACGGTCGCGGTCCGTCCATCTGGGACACCTTCAGCCGTACGCCGGGCAAGGTGTACCAGGGCCACACCGGCGACGTCGCCTGCGACCACTATCACCGGTACGCCGATGACGTGGCGCTGATGGCCGAGCTGGGGCTGCGGGCGTACCGTTTCTCGGTCGCCTGGCCGCGGATCCAGCCGGACGGCACCGGCCCGGCCAACCCGCGCGGGCTGGACTTCTACGACCGGCTCACCGACGCCCTGCTCGACCGGGGGATCGACCCGATCGTCACCCTCTACCACTGGGACCTGCCCCAGACCCTGGGCGACCGTGGCGGCTGGACCAACCGGGACACCGCCGAGCACTTCGCCACCTACGCCACGGCGGTGTACGCCCGCCTCGGCGACCGGGTGGACGTGTGGACCACGCTCAACGAGCCGTGGTGTGCGGCCTACCTCGGTTACGGCAACGGGGTGCACGCTCCGGGCGAGCAGGATCCGGCGGCGGCCTTCACCGCCGTACACCATCTGCTGCTCGGGCACGGCCTGGCGGCGCGGGCGCTGCGGGCGGCCGGCGCGCGCAGCGTGGGCATCACCCTCAATCCGGCCGACGTGCGGCCGGCCGACCCGCAGAGCGCGGCCGACGCCGCCGCGGTCCGCCTGGTCGACGGTCTGCACAACCGGATCTTCCTCGACCCGCTGCTGGCCGGTGGTTACCCGGACGACGTCCGCGAGCATGTGGCACGCATCGTCGAGCCGACGTTCATCCGGGACGGCGACGAGAAGCTGATCGCCGCCCCGATCGACCTGCTCGGCATCAACTACTACGCCCCCGGTTACGTGGCAGGCCGGCCCGACGGTGCCGGTAACGACGCGTACCCGGGCACCGAGGGCGCGGTGCACTTCCTCCCGCCGACGGGGCCACTCACCGACATGGGCTGGATGATCGAGCCGGCCGGGCTGACCCGGCTGTTGGAGCGGATCGCCACCGACTACCCCGGGGTGCCGCTGCTGATCACCGAGAACGGTGCGGCGTTCCCCGACAAGCCGGGCGCCGACTCGCCCAACGGGCCGACGCAGGTCATCGATGCCGATCGCATCGCCTACCTCGACGGGCACCTCCGTGCCGCACACGAGGCGATCTCCCGGGGCGTGGACCTGCGCGGTTATCTCGTATGGTCATTCCTGGACAACTTCGAGTGGGCGGAGGGTTACCGCAAGCGGTTCGGGATCGTGCACGTCGACTACCTGACCCAGCGGCGCACACCGAAGGCCAGCGCCCGGTGGTACCAGGAGGTGATCTCCCGGAACGGGCTGTGACGAGCGGGGGGGGGAAGGCGCGATGACGACAGCGCAGCGGCCGACGCTCGAGGCGGTGGCGGCACGGGCCGGGGTGTCCCGGGCCACGGTGTCCCGCGTGGTCAACGGCTCCACCACCGTCGCCGAGCCGATCCGGGAGGCGGTCACCCGGGCAGTCGCCGAGTTGGGGTACGTCCCCAACCTCGCCGCCCGCAGCCTGGTCACCCAGCGCACCGACTCGATCGCCCTGGTCATGCCAGAGGCGGCCACCCGGGTCTTCTCCGACGACCAGGTCTTCCCCGGCATCATCCGTGGCGTCAGCCAGGAGCTGGAGGCGGCCGACAAGCAACTGGTCCTGATGCTCGCCGGTTCGCCGGCCGGGCATCAGCGGGTCGAGCGGTACACCACCGGCCGGCACGTCGACGGGGTGCTCTTCGCCTCACTGCACGGCGCCGACCCGCTGCCCGGCACGCTGGCCCGGCTCGGCATCCCGGTGGTGTGCAGCGGCCGGCCGCTCGGCGACGTGCCCGTGCCGTACGTCGACGTCGACCACGTGGGCGGGGTGACCGCAGCCGTACGACACATGATCGACAGCGGTCGCCGGCGGATCGCCACCATCGCCGGGCCGCAGGACATGGTCGCCGGAATCGAACGGCTCAGCGGTTACCGCACCACGGTCGCCGACGCTGGGCTGCCCGAGATGATCGCCGTCGGCGACTTCACCCGGGAGTCCGGCTCGGCGGCGATGCACCGGCTGCTCACCGAACACCCTGACCTGGACGGGGTCTTCGCCGCCTCCGACCTGATGGCGCACGCCGCTATGCGGGCGCTGCGCGAGGCCGGTCGGCGGGTGCCGGAGGACGTCGCGGTGGTCGGCTTCGACGACATCGAGACCGCCGCGTACACCGAGCCGCCGCTGACCACCGTCCGGCAGCCGATCGTGGAGATCGGCCGCCGGATGACCCGCCAACTGCTCCGGCTGGCCGCCGGGGAGACCATCGAGCAGGCGGTCATGCTTCCCACCGAGCTGATCCGACGCGACTCCGCCTGAGCGTGGTCGTCGATGGGCGGACGCGGCACTGCTCCGCTCGACGCTTTATTTGCGTCGCTCTGGCGTTCCATCGTCGTTAGCCTCGCGGTCATGCCGGATCCCGTCGCGCTGCTGCACGTCCCTGTCCTCTCCGATGTCGCCGAGTACGCGTACGCGGCCACTGTCGAGCCACCCGCCCGGCTGGTCTTCACCGCTGGCGCGTGCCCGCTGGACGCCGAGGGTCGCGTCGTCGCACCGGGCGACCACGTCGCACAGGCCCGGCAGGTGACCGCCAACCTGGAAACCGCCCTCGGTGCGGCCGGCGCCCGACTGACCGACGTCGTCAAGACCACCGTCTACGTGGCGTCGTCCCAGCAGGCCGACCTGGTGCAGGTCTGGGAGGTGGTGCGGGACTTCTTCGGCGACCACGACCCGCCCAGCACGCTGCTCGGGGTCGCCGTGCTCGGCTACACCGAGCAACTCGTCGAGGTCGAGGCCGTCGCCGCCGTCCGGATGGAGGCCTGACATGCGGATCCGTGTGGCGCAGCCCGACGACGCCCCAGCCGTGGTGGCGCTCCGGACGATGGTCTACCCGTACCTGGTGCGCGGGGTCGAATCGACCCGGAAGATGATCGCCGAGCCGGTACCGGGCAGGGACTGGGCCGCCTTCGTGGCCGAGGTCGACGCCCAGATCGTCGGATGGGTGACGGCGCAACGCAACGATTCGACCTCGACCGCGGGTTTCGGCGACATCTCCCTGCTGCACGTACACCCCGAGCACCGGCGGCGCGGCATCGGCACCGCGCTGCTGACGACCGCGACAGGTCACCTAGCCCCGCTGGGGGTCCACCGGCTCCGCGCCTTCGCCCAGCCGGAGGCGCTGCCGTTCGTCCGTCGGCACGGCTACGAGCCCAGTCGCGAGCTGCGCTTCTCGGCGCTCGACCTGAATCCGGCACCCGCGCTGCCCGACCCGCCACCGGGCGTACGGCTGCGTCCGATCGCGGAACTGGACCCGCACCGGCTCTACGCGGCGGACGTGGCCGCGGCGCTGGACGAGCCGGGCGACGTACCGGTCGACTCGATCAGCTACGAGAACTGGCTGTACGACGCCTGGGACAACCTGGGCCTGGACAAGGAGGCCAGCACCGCCGTCGAAGTCGACGGGGAGGTGGCCGCGTTCAGCCTGGTGAAGCGGGACGGGGACCGGATGTGGTCGGACTTCACCGCCAGCATCCCGGCGTACCGGGGGCGTGGCCTGGCCCGACTGGCCAAGACGGTGGCGCTGCACCGGGCCGCCGCGAACGGCGTGCGCGTCGCGTACACCTCGAACGACGAGGCGAACGGGCCGATGCTCGCGATCAACACCCGGCTGGGCTACCGCCCGGTGGCAGCCGAGTGGTCCTGCCTGGCAGACCTGACCTGATCAACAGGCGAGAGTGGACCTCCGCCAGGAGCCCGTTCCTCAATAGCGATCGGCCCGGCGCGAGCGGCGGGCCAGGGAGAGCCACCCGAGAAAACGGGTGTGCATCACGGCGAGATCCGGACGGCCACCCAGGCCGTACATGTCGTCGACAGCCTCCTGCACCGAGCAGGCCAGGTAGAACGCCAGAGCGATCGAGTGACCGTAAAACTCGATGACGCACGGGCAGCGTAGTCGCACCGACTGGGTTCGCTGGTGCGCGAGTAACGCCCGTCGACGCGGTGCCGCTCCGGCAAGCGATATACCTCTGAGGTATGAATATGACTCCCTGGTATACGGCTCACCAGCGACACTCTTACCCGAGAGGGCACCGAGGCCGCGACCGCCACCAAATGATCAAGCTAGAAGATCGGTGCCGACGAACACCAGGGCGATTTCCATGTCAGCTCTCGTCGATCGGTTGGCCGAGCGATCGACGGGCCAGCAGGGTGGCACCGGCGACCGCCGCCGGCATGATCAGCACCGCGCCGAGCGGAATGAGGAAGCAGAGGAAGACCGCCACCCCGAAGCCGAGCGCGGTGGGCCGGTCGGCCTTCAGGATCGTCCGGCGCTGCGGCAGACGCATTCCGCGCCGGTAGAACGGGGCCCCGACCAACTCCACGGCGAGAAACCAGCCGCCCACCGCCGCCCCGATCACCGGAACGACCGTCTGGCCGATCACCGGGATGAAGCCGGCGAAGAAGAGCGGGATGCCGACCAGCACCGTGAGCGCCACCAGGCGTAGCGAGTCGGCGACGCTACGGCGTAGCGACGACCAGAAGGGCACGTCCACTGCGCCCGGCGTGCCCCCGTACCGCTGCTCGACCTGCTCGGAGATCTTCTCGTAGAACGGGTCGCCGATGACCAGGGTGACCGCGGTGAAGGTGAGCACTCCGAGCAGGCCGCCGACCCCCAGGAAGGCCAGCCCGGCGATCACCCGGACCAGGCCGCGGGTGGTGCTCGACCAGTCGTCGGCGAACGGGGTGACCAGCGCGGCGAGGTCGTCCACGAAGTACACCAGGGTCGCGAGCGCGGCCACGAAGAGCGCGCCGGAGATCAGTGCCGGCACGACGCCGAGCAGCATCAGACCGGGGCTGCGAACATAGAGACCCAGCCCTCGCAGGAGCAGCCCCGCCCCGGCGAAGAAGCGTCCGACGACCCCGGTCACCGGGCTGGCGATTCTGCTGACGTCCACGATCGAGCAGCCTAGCGAGCGGTGATCGGATCCGCCGGGCGGAGCGCTAGCAGCGACTCGTCTCGTCCACATCAACCGGTTGACGGACGGACACGATCAACCGGGGACGCCGGTGATCTTCGCCGACCGGTCGATTCGCCGCCGGGCCACCTCGACAACCCTTGAGGGGTACGAAGCCAGCGGCGGAAGGGCGGCGCGATGCCGGTCATCGAGGTGACCAAACTGCACAAGCGGTACGGCGATCTGGTGGCGGTGGACGACGTGTCGTTCGCGGTCGAGGCCGGGGAGATCTTCGGTGTCCTCGGCCCCAACGGTGCCGGCAAGACCACCACCGTGGAGTGTGTCGCCGGGCTGCGCGTCCCCGACGGGGGCGGGGTGTCGGTCCTCGGGATCGACCCCCGAGGGGACGCGGCCCAACTCCGGCAGCGGGTCGGGGTGCAACTTCAGGAGAGCCAACTGCCGGACCAACTCCGGGTGGCTGAGGCCCTGGAGCTGTACGCGTCGTTCTACCGCCGCCCGGCCGATCCGGCCAGGTTGATCGAGAGCCTGGGCCTCGGCGAGAAACGGAACACCCCGTACAAGAAGCTCTCCGGTGGTCAGAAGCAGCGGCTGTCGATCGCGCTGGCGCTGATCGGCAACCCGGAGATCGCGATCCTCGACGAGCTGACCACCGGGCTGGACCCGCAGGCTCGGCGGGACACCTGGGGCCTCATCGAGCAGGTGCGGGACACCGGAGTGACGATCGTGCTGGTTACTCACTTCATGGAGGAGGCGGAGCGGCTCTGTGACCGGATTGCGGTGATCGACAGGGGCCGGGTGGTCGCGCTGGACACCCCGGCGGGCCTGGTGTCGGCGGTGGCGCCGGAGCAGCGGGTTCGGTTCCGGCCGTCCGCCCCGGTCGACGACCGGCTCCTCACCGACCTGCCCGAGGTTTCCGGTGTGAAGCGCACCGGCAGCCAGGTGGTGGTGACCGGGACCGGTGAGTTGCTGCACGCGGTCACCTCGGTGCTCGCCCGCAACCAGATCGTCGCCGCCGACCTGCGGCTGGAGCAGTCCACCCTCGACGACGCGTTCGTCGAGCTGACCGGGCACCGGCCCAACGCCTGAGGGAGAACGGACATGCACGCCTTCGGGCAGATCCTGAAGATCGAGACACGGCTCTTCCTGCGGGACTTCGGCTCGCCGCTGACCACCATCGCGTTGCCGCTCGCGCTGCTGGTGGTGTTCGGGCTGATCCCGTCGACACGTCAGCCGGAGACGCAGTTCGGCGACCTGTCCTTCATCCAGTATTTCGCCCCCTCACTGCTGGTGATCACGCTCGCCATGTCGGCGGTCAACATCCTCCCCACGGTGCTGGCCACCTACCGGGAGCGTGGGGTGCTGCGCCGGCTGGCCACCACCCCGGCCAGCCCGGCCGCGCTGTTGGCCGCTCAACTGCTCATCTCGCTCGCCACCATCCTGGTCAGCGCCGTGCTGCTCGTCGCGGTGGGCCGGTTGGCGTTCGATGTGCCGTTGCCCCAGAACCCGCTGGGCTTCACACTGGCCCTCCTCCTCGGCACGGGGGCCCTGCTGGCGCTCGGCCTGCTCGTGGCGGCGGTGGCGCGGACGGCAAAGTCGGCACAGGCGATGGCCGTGCCGCTGTTCATGGCGGTCATGTTCTTCGGTGGCGTCTACGTACCCCGGTTCCTCCTGCCGGACTTCCTGGTCCGGATCGGCGACTACACGCCACCCGGGGTGCAGGCATTGCTCGATGCCTGGACCGGGGAATCGCCACACCTGTCGCACCTCGGGATAATGGCGGCGGCCGCCCTGCTGGCGGGTGTGGTGGCGGCGAAACTGTTCCGCTGGGAATGAGCGGGGGTCCGATGGTCACCACCGTCGAGCAGGTCGACCGTCTGGCCGCCTGGGAGACCCGGGAAGCGGGCCTGCACCGGTTGGCGCCGTACCTCGGGCTGGCCGTCGGAACGCTGCTCACCACCGCCGCGCCAGCGCCGGGGGGCGTCTCGTTCGTCCCCCACCTGTTCGTCGCCGCGGCGACAGCGGCCTGGATCGCCTGGTTCGTCACCCTGCACCCCGGCTGGGCGATCCGGCGCGTGCTGATGGTGGTCTACTACCTCGGTTTCCTCACGTTCAGCGCCATCCTGGTGCTCGACAGTCCGTGGTACGGCTTCCTCGCGTGGAGCGGTTTCCTGCACGCGTTCGCGCTGCCCGGCAACTGGCGGTTCGCCGGGGTGGCCGTGTCGGCCGTGCTGGTCACCACCGCGCAGAGCGGGGGCCTGCCGTCCACACTGCCGCACTGGCTGCTCTGGGGTGTGCTGGCGTTGTTCAATCTGGGTCTGGCCGGTGCCGTGACCTGGTTCAGCACCGTCAACGACCGGCAGCACGCCTACCGCAAGCAGTTGGTTGAGGAGTTGGCCGAGACGAACCGCCGGCTGGCCGAGACGATGCGGGAGAACGACGGACTGCACGTCCAGTTGCTCACCCAGGCCAGGGAGGCCGGGGTGACCGACGAGCGGCAGCGGATGGCCCGGGAGATCCACGACACCCTGGCGCAGGGTCTCACCGGCATCATCACTCAACTGGAGGCGGCCGGGGTGGCTCGGGACCGGCACGCCGACTGGCAGCGGCACGTGTCGAGGGCCGTCACCCTGGCCCGGGAGAGCCTCACCGAGGCGCGTCGCTCGGTGCGGGCAGTCCGCCCCGAGGCGCTGGAGGGCACGCGGCTGCCCGAAGCGCTGGCGGAGCTGACCGAACGCTGGTCGACGATCAACGAAATCCGCGCCGAGGTCAACGTCACCGGCGACGCCCGCCCGCTGCACCCGGAGGTCGAGGTGACCCTGCTGCGGACCGGCCAGGAGGCGCTGGCCAACGTGGGCCGGCACGCCAAGGCGACCCGGGTCGGGCTCACCCTGTCGTACATGGGGGACGTCGTCACCCTGGACATCCGGGACGACGGGGTGGGCTTCGCCGTCGACGACCTCACCGCGCTGGACCGACCCGACGGCGGGTACGGACTGACCGTCATGCGGCAGCGGGTGGCCCGGGTCGGCGGCGAGTTGGCCGTCGAGAGCGAGCCGGGCATCGGCACCGCCGTCTCAGCCTCCGTGCCCGCGCTCGCCGGGAGCGCCGGATGAGCGGGCCGATCCGGCTGCTGATCGTCGACGACCATCCGGTGGTGCGCGACGGGCTGCGGGGGATGTTCACCGGCGACCCGGGGTTCGAGGTGGTCGGTGAGGCGGCGGACGGGTCGGAGGCGCTGGCGCTGGTCGCAACGCTCCGGCCGGACGTGGTGCTGATGGACCTGCGGATGCCCGGGATGGACGGGGTGACCGCCATCCGGCGGCTTGCTCGCTCCGGCAGCGCCGCCCGGGTGTTGGTGCTCACCACGTACGACACGGACGCGGACGTGCTGCCGGCCATCGAGGCCGGTGCCACCGGCTACCTGCTCAAGGACACGCCCCGCGACGACCTGGTCCACGCGGTACGGGCCGCCGCCCGGGGTGAGTCGGTGCTCGCGCCGAGCGTCGTCGGGCGGCTGATGGGGCGGCTGCGCGCGCCGGTCGAGGAGGCGCTCAGCCAGCGTGAGTTGGAGGTGCTCACCCTGGTGGCCCGCGGTGCCTCCAATCGGGAGGCCGCGGCTCGACTGTTCATCAGCGAGGCCACCGTCAAGACGCACCTGCTGCACGTGTACGCCAAGCTCGGGGTCAACGACCGGGCCGCCGCGGTGGCCACCGCGTACGACAGAGGGCTGCTGACCCCCGGCGGGCGGTGAGCGGGGCCGGGCAGGATGGGCGGATGCGCGCGTCCCGATTGATCTCGCTGTTGTTGCTGTTGCAGACACGCGGGTCGATGACCGCGGGCGAGCTGGCGCGGGAGCTGGAGGTCTCCGAGCGGACCGTCTACCGGGACGTGTTGGCCCTCTCCGCCGCAGGCGTGCCGGTCTACGCCGACCGGGGTCGGGCCGGTGGCTACCGCCTGCTCGGCGGCTACCGAACCAGACTGACCGGGCTGACCCGGGACGAGGCGGAGGCGCTCTTCCTCGCCGGGCTACCCGGGCCGGCCGGCGACATGGGGCTCGCCGACGCGGTCGCCGCCGCCGAGCTGAAGGTGCTCGCCGCGCTGCCACCGGCCCTGCGCGACGCCCCGGCCCGCGCGGGGCAGCGGTTCCACCTGGACGTGCCGGGCTGGTTCCGGGAGACCGCGCCACCACCCCGACTCGCCGGGTTGGCCCGCGCGGTCTGGGGGGATCGGGTGGTGGAGTTGCGCTACCGACGCGGCGACCGGGAGGTGACCCGCCGGGTCCACCCGTACGGGCTGGTCCTCAAGAGTGGTGTCTGGTATCTGGTCGGCCGGGTCGGCGACAACGGGCGCACCTACCGGGTGGACCGGATCACCGGTGTCGAGGTGAGCGAGGAACATTTCGAGCGTGACGAGGGCTTCGACCTGGCCGGGCACTGGCGCGAGCAGGCCGGGTCGTTCCTGCGGACCATGCTGCGGGCCGAGGTCACCGTGCGGCTCAGCCCGGCCGGCCTGCGCCAGCTCCGGCACCTGGTCGATGCACCCTTCGTGTACGACGAGGTGGTCGCCACCGCCGACGAGCCCGACGGGCAGGGGTGGGTCGTAACCCGGCTGCCGGTCGAGTCCGTCGAGGTGGCGTACCACCAACTGCTGGCGCTCGGCCCCGAGGTGGAGGCCCTCGATCCACCCGAGCTGCGGCAGTTGTTCGCCGAGGCGGCCGACCGCCTCCATGCGCTCTACCGGTAACCGGTGACGTCCGACGGCTTGCCCGCGTCGACCACCTCGGTGATGTACCGGAAGCCCTCGGGCTGGCTGCCGTCGACATCGGTGAACCCGTACACCTTGGACAGCGTGCCCGCGTCGACAGACTTGCCGTTCCAGCGGGCCTTCTCCTCGTCGGCGGCGAGCGCGGCCACCGCGCGGCCGACGAACGCCGGGGTCTCCGAGATGAGGAAGTTCGGATCGGTGGCCCCGCCGTCGCGCCAGTTCTCCTCGGTCACGCCGAAGTGCTCCAGCATCGCCTCCGAGCGGATCCAGCCGGGGGTGAGCGCCACCGCCGTGCAGCCGTGCGGCTTCAGCTCGTGCGCCTGGCTGAACGCGAGCCGGGTGACCGAGACCTTGGCCAGGTCGTAGAAGACCGAGAGCCGGTAGTTGTCGTCGTTGTACGCCTTGGTGCCGTCGCCCATCTCCACCACGAGGCCGCCGGGCTTACGGATCAGCAGCGGCAGGGCGAAGTGACTGGTGATGATGTGCGTGTCGATGGCCAGTCGCAGGGTGCGAAAGCCGGCGTCCAGCGGCTGCTCCCAGACCGGCTTCTCCCAGGTGACCAGCGGGTCGCCGCCCCAGATGTCGTTGACCAGCACGTCGAGTTGGCCCTGCTCGGCGTCGATTCGGGCGACCAGGTCGCGGACCTGTTCGGGCACCAGGTGATCGACCTGAACGGCGATGCCCGTGCCGCCTGCCGCGGTGACCAGCTCGGCGGTCTCCTCGATGGTCTCCGGCCGGTCCATCTCGGAGCGGCCGGCCCGGGTGCTGCGGCCGGTGGCGTAGACGGTGGCTCCGGCCGCGCCGAGCTGGACGGCGATCTGCCGCCCGGCACCCCGGGTAGCGCCGGCGACGAGCGCGATCTTTCCGATTAGCGGTTGTGTCATGCCAGCGACGTTGTCAGGAATACCTGACAACCGCCGTCCGAATTCCGGACCGGGCTGGCACAGCTCACCGCATCATGGCGAGGAGCTTCTCCACCGTGTTCCAGTTACGCACAGTGCTGGGTGGACCATCCTTGATCTTGCCCAGGGCCTTCATCAACGGGCTGTCCCGCAGCCCGGCCGGGCACCAGATGTACATCTCGGTGCCGTCGACGGCATATCGGTCCGCGCCGCGTTCGGCGCCGGCCAGCTCGTCCTCGATCGGCCTGCCGAGCGATCCGCCGAGCCCTGCCGAGGTTGATGCCCCGAAGAAACACCGCGTAGCGGGCCTTCCCCGTGGCTCCGAGGCCTCCCATCAGTCAACCAGGCGGACGCGGACCCTGCGGTTGGCTCGGCCCTTGCTCTCCACCTTGACCACCTGCACCTTGCCGATCTGGGCGGTCGAGGCGACGTGGGTGCCGCCGTCGGCCTGCACGTCCAGCCCGACGATGTCGACGATCCGGACCTCCTGCTCGTCCGGCGGAATGAGGTTGGACTGGGTGCGGATGATGTCCGGCAGGGCCAGTGCCTCGGTGCGCGGCAACACCCGTACGGCGACCGAACGATCGGCGGCCACCTCGGCGTTGACCAGCTCCTCGATCCGGCTCTTGAAGTCGGCCGGCACCTCGGGGAGGTTGAAGTCCATCCGGGCCTCACCCGGCTCCATCGAGTTGCCCGTCACGAGTGCGCCGAAGTCGCGGAACACCACGCCGCAGAGCACGTGCAGCCCGGAGTGGGTACGCATCAGTCGCGTGCGGCGCTCATCCTCCACCGCGCCGACGACCTCGGTGCCGACCGGCGGCAGCGGGTCCCCCTCGGCGGGGATGAGATACGGGTCGTCGCCCTTGCGGGTGCCGACGATTCGGGTCTGCACGCCCTGCCAGAGCAGCACGCCGTGATCCGGCGGTTGACCCCCGCCGCCCGGATAGAACGCGGACCGGTCCAACACGATGCCCTGCTCCGGGTCGGCATGCAGGACCGTGCAGGTCCACTCGCGCAGGGTCGGGTCGGCGAGATCGAGACGGTGTGTCCGGCCGTGCTGTGTGACGCCCATGACAGGGCACGTTACTCGTTCAGGAAGCCGGAGATGCGGTCCCGCAGGTCGGCGCGGTCCGTCCAGAGGAAGCCGGCCCTGTCGTACACGTGCAGGGTGGCCTGGGGCAGTGCGGCGGCGAGCCGTTCGGCGACCTCGACCGGGTGCAGGTCGTCGCCCGCGCACGCGATCACCAGCGCCGGCGCGGTCACCGCCGCCAGGGGGGCGATGTCACGTAGCGGTGTCTGCTCTGCCAGGGTGGCCAGACCGTCGGCCAGACCATCACGGAGCAGTTGGTCGAGCCGCTGCCTCAGGTAGGCCCAGCCGGCCGGGGTGTTACGGATCGCCGCGGGCAACTCCAGCGAGACGACGTCGGCGACGGCGGAGGCGTCCCCGCTCTCCACCGCCTCCAACAGGTCCGTGGCGCGTTCCCGGGCGACCGGCCCGCGGGGCTCGTCGAGCACCGCCGGCAGGAAGAAGACCAGCTTCTCGAAGCGTTCCGGGCTCTCGACCAACAGCCGGCAGAGGGCGCCCGCGCCGAGGCTCGCCCCGAACGCGCGGCTGGCGCCGCCGAGATCCGCGATCGCACGCAGATCCCGGGCCAGGTCAAGGTAGGTCCACGGCCCGTCCGGGGCGTCGGAGCGGCCATGCCCGCGGAACTGGAAGAACACCTTGCGGCCGGTGACCCCGCTGCCGAACGGGCGGGTGGTGGCGATGCCGTTGCCCAGCCCGTGCGCGAACACCGTGACCGGATCACCGGTGCCGGTGACGAGCCGCTCCAGCCGTACGTCGTGCGGAGTGGCGACCAGCTCGGTCTCCGGCTCCGGCAGCGCCGGTCGGCCGGTACGCGGCCCACCCGGGCCGGGCCCCCAGGTGCGGGGCCCGCTGTCCGGCGGGGGTGGCCAGCGGAAACCTCTCACCAGAACCCTTTACCGTCGCCGAGTTCGCGCAGGCCGACCCGGACGTCGAGCAGATAGATGAGCGCGGCGGCGATGCCGACCAGTCCGAAGAGGCTGATCGGACCGAAGCCGAGCAGGGTGAGCACGAGGCAGACCGCCAGGATGGCGATCCAGCCACCCTTGGGCAGCGTCCCGATGGCGGGGAAGGCATCGGAGCGCTGCGTGACGGCGTGCACCAGCGCGACACCCTGGATGATCAGCGCGAAGACGAGCAGGATCAGCTCGATCACGTAACGGACTTCGAACGCGAAGATCGGCGCGGCGTTGGCCATGCCGGCAAGCTTATGTCGACGACCCCGGCTACGTCCGACAAGGACGCCGTCGGGGTCGTCGACATTGACGATCTACTCGGCGGCCGGCCGGGTCCGCTTGGTGGCCCGGGGAAGCTTCGCCGACGGGGTCGCGGCCGGCTTGGGAGCCTTCGGCGCACGGGCGGCCTTCTTCACGGCTGCCGGCTTGGCCTCGGCGATCTCGGCCACGTCGGCCGGGGTCGGCACGTCGGCCGGGGCCGCAGCCGGGGTGGTCGGGGTGGTGGCGACGGCCGGGGCGACGGCCGGCGTCACGGCCTGGGTGGCCTCGATGTCGGCGTTGACCGTCTCGGCGGCCTCCAGCACGCCGGCGCCGACGACCCGCTCACCGCGGGCGACCAGCGCGCCGTAAGCGGCGAACGCCCGCTCCTGCGCGGCCTGGGCACCCGCAACGACCACGGCGGCGTTGCGGGTCGCGGCGGCGCGCAGCTTGTCGAGGTCGGTGACCTCGCGCAGCTTGGCCAGGTCGGCTGACTCGCGGAGCTTGGCCAGGTCCAGCTCGGCCTGCGCCCGGCCGCGCAGGGTCTCGGCGGTCTCATTCGCGGTACGCAGCGTCTCGGTGGCCTTCTGACGCAGCTCGAAGCCGGTCAGCACGGCCCGACCACCCAGATCGGCGACGACCCGGGTGCCGAGGACGCCGACGACGGCCGGCAGCTTGCGCAGGTGCTCGAGGGCCAACTCCCCGGCGCCAGCGGCGGCGTAGATCGGGGCGGGGATGCGGTTGGTCTTCGGCTCGCTCATGACGTCTCCTCTTCGGCCGCCTCGGCGGCCTTCCGGACCGCCGGACCGGCGGCCTTCTTCTCGGGGGTGTTGGTGCTGGTGCTGCCCGGGGCGGGGGCGGTGCCCGCCTCGGTGACGGCAACCGACTCGAGTACGGCCTCGGTCGGGGTGCCGCCTGCGGTGGTGGGGCCGGTGGCGGCCAGGTTGGCCACGTCGGCGGGCTGGTCGGCGACGTCCGTCGGGGTGGTCGCCCCGGCCGTGCCTCCGGTGGTCTCCGTGCCGCTGCCCTCAGCGGCGGCCTGGGCCTCGGCCAGCCGGGTGTTCTCCCGGCGGAACGTCTCGTAGATCTGGCTGAGTGACTGTTTCTGGGCCATCGTCAGGTCGGCGTCCACGGCGATGGCGGCGAGCACACCGTGGCCCTCCTTGTCGTCGAGCAGCCCGGCGCGCAGATACATCGCCGGGGTGGAGACCCGCAGCGCGCTCGCCAGTTGCTGGAGCACCTCGGCGCTGGGCTTGCGCAGGCCGCGCTCGATCTGGCTGAGGTACGGGTTGCTGACCCCCGCCTGTTCGGCGAGCTGCCGCAGCGAGATCTTGGCGTTGCGCCGCAGGTCGCGGATGAACCCGCCGACGTCGGGAAGGTCCTTGGGTGTGGCCATGACAGCGACGCTAACCGGCCGCGCTAGCTGTTGCAAGCAAAACGCTAACCATAGTTAGCAAGGTCTCAGCATCCCGTTTGCGTGCCGCTCGTCCGATCCGTACGGTCCGTCCGTGCACAAGATCACAGTCAATGGAGCAAGCATCGCGTACGACGAAGCCGGCAGCGGTTCGCCCGTAGTGCTGCTGCACGCCGGCATCGCCGACCGGCGGATGTGGCGGGCACAGTTGCCTGCGCTCGCCGCTCGACACCGGGTGATCGTCCCGGATCTGCGCGGCTACGGGGACTCGGAGCTGCCCCCGACCCCGTTCACGCACCACGACGACGTAGCCGGGCTGCTGGACGCACTCGACCTGCCCCGAGCCGCCCTGGTCGGCTGTTCCTTCGGTGGGTCGGTCGCCATCGACACCGCGCTGGCCCACCCCGACCGGGTGAGCGCGCTCGCGCTGTTCGGCACGGCGGTCTCCGGCAACGAGTGGTCCGAGGAGGCGAACGACCTCTGGGACGACCT
The DNA here is from genome assembly GCF_040607415.1 of Micromonospora sp. NPDC005291. Taxonomy (NCBI): domain Bacteria; kingdom Bacillati; phylum Actinomycetota; class Actinomycetes; order Micromonosporales; family Micromonosporaceae; genus Micromonospora; species Micromonospora sp. NPDC005291. The sequence goes on along the minus strand of NZ_JBEXGR010000007.1, from coordinate 165,244 downwards.
GGTCGGAGAGGTCGACCCCGACGACTTCGTCGCCGGCGCGGCCGGTGAGGTGCGGTTCTGGGTGGTCGGCCCGGGCCGCCAGCCGGGGGATGTCGACCCCGAGCTGGTCGCGTTCGCACAGGCGATGGACCAGCGGGCGCTCGCCGCCGAACTGGCGCTCGGCGCGGTCGAGGTGGGAGAGCTGACACCGCCGGCGATCGGTCGCCTCGGCGAGCTGACGGTGCCCGTCCTGGTCACCGCCGGGGCCGCGGACGTGCCGGACATCAGCCGGCTCGCCGACCGGATCGCCGCCGAGGTGCCCGGCGCGGTACGACTGCCCGACGTGCCGGACGCCGCGCACCTGCTGCCGCTGGAGCGTCCCGACGCGGTCAACGCCGCACTGCTCGACTTCCTGAGCTGACCTCCCTCGCGCGGACGGGCCGGACCCGCGCGGAGGGTGTCGGACGAATGAGCCCTATACCTCAGAGGCATATTTATACCTGTGAGGTATAGCGCTCATCCGCGAGTGGCCGCCCCGACGGTCGGGACCAGCCGGCGCTCACCAGAGCGGGCGAACCGCGCCGACCGGGACGCCGCCGCCGAAGAGCGGCACCTCGGCGTACTCGGCCAGCACCGGGGCGTCCACGCCGAGCCGGCGCAGCGCGGAGACCAGCACCGGCATCCGTGCCCGGTCGGCTCCGTCGTCGATCTTCAGGGCCACCGCGCCGACGCCCGGTAGCCCCACCGCGATCACGCCCTCGGCGCCGACCTTGGCGAGCAGGTCCGGGACGCCGCGCATCAACCGGGTGTCGTCAGCCTGGGTGCCGCCGACAATCTCCGGATGGGCACGCATGGCGTCGGCGACCGCGCGCGGCGCCGAGCCGGGCTCGGCGTCGACCAGCCGGAGGTACGCCCCGGCCAGGCCGGTCAGCGACACCGCGAGCACCGGGGCGCCACAGCCGTCCACCCCCACCGCCGCCGCCGGCTCGTCGGTGAACTCCTCGATTGCCGCCCGCAACTGCTGCTGCAGCGGGTGCTCCGGCCGCCAGTAACCCTCCAGCGGCCAGCCGGCGGCCTCGCAGGTCAGCAGCATCCCGCTGTGCTTGCCGGAGCAGTTCATCTGCACCCGGGTGGGGCCGCCACCGGCGCGCAGCACCGCCTCTCGGGCCGCAGCGCCCACCGGCAGGTCGGGCGGGCAGTGCAGCGCCGAGGAGTCCAGCCCTGCGCGCTCCAGGAGCGCACCCACCCGGGCCAGGTGGAAGGCCTCACCCGCATGACTGGCGGAGACCAACGCCAGGTCGGCCGGGTCGGTCAGCGACAGGCCGGCGCGGAGCATCCCGATCGCCTGCATCGGCTTGCTGGCCGAGCGGGGAAAGATCGATGCGGTCACATCCCCGGCGGCGGCCACCAGCACCCCGGCGGCGTTCAGCACCACCACCGAGCCGCGGTGTGCACCCTCCACGAACCCGGACCGGACCACCTCGGCGAGCGGCACGCCGCCCTCGTACGTCTTCGTCACGCGCTGGACGGTACCGACGGTCCTGGGGTGCGCGGCGGCGGGGTGACCAGGCGGTCCACCGCCCGGGTGACAGGGGCGCGGGACGGGCCCGGCCTTACAACCCGAGCAGCGCGCGGGCCTCGGCGGTGGTCAGCGGCGGGCGCTGAGCGAGCTGAGCGAACCCGACCGCGCGGGCGACCAGCTGCATGTTGGACTCCACCGGGCGGCCCTTCGCGTACGTCACGGTGTCTTCCATGCCGACCCGCAGGTGACCGCCGGTCGACAGCGAGGCCAGCATGACCGGGATGGTGCTGCGGCCGATGCCGGTGGCCGCGAAGGTGGTGCCCTCCGGCAGGTCACTCAGCATGCGGTGTGCCGCGACCAGCGTCTCGGTGGTGCCCGGCATACCGCCCGGCACACCCATCACGAAGTCGACGTGCACGTGCCCCCCGGCCGGGAGCCCGTACTTGCCGAGCAACCGCTGCAACGCGGCCAGGTGGCCGAGGTCGAAGATCTCGTACTCCGGCACGATCCCGCGTTCCTGCATCCGGGTGTGCAGGTCGACGATGAACTCCCAGCGGTTGAGGAAGACATCGTCGCCGAAGTTGACCGTGCCCATGGTGCACGAGGCCATGTCCGGCCGGGCGTCGAGCACGGCGAGCCGGGAGGCCTCCGGGTCGGTCACCGCGCCGCCGGAGGAGAGCTGCACGATCAGGTCGGTGCCCTCCCGCAGCGCCGCCACCGTGTCGGCCAGGCGCACCGGGTCGAGGGTCGGCCGCGCCGCGTCGTCGCGGATGTGGACGTGGATCACGGCGGCACCGAGCGCCTCGCACTCCTTGGCGGTGAGCAGCAGCTCATCGAGCGTCACCGGCAGCGCCGGCACCTCCGCCTTGGCCGACTCCGCGCCGGTCGGGGCCACCGTGATCAACGTTCCAGTCGTCATGCCGGCGATCCTAGACGGCCCGCTCAGGACGGGTCGATCGCCGCTGCGGTCTCGCCGATCATCAGCACGGCGTCGTCCGGAACATTCCGCTTCAGCACCGCGAGGGCGATCTGGCCCAGCTCGTGGTGCAGCACGGCGGTGCCGACGAAGCCCACCGCCCGACCCTCGCGGGTAACCGGCGTACCGGCCGTCGGCGGCTGATCGGTGGTCACGCCATCCAGGTGCAGCAGCACCAGGCGACGCGGCGGCCGGCCCATGTTGTGCACCCGGGCCACCGTCTCCTGCCCCCGGTAGCAACCCTTGTCGAGGTGTACCGCCGGGGCGATCAGGTCGACCTCGGCCGGAATGGTCCGGTGGTCGGTGTCCACCCCGACCCGGGGCTGCCGCGCCGCCACCCGGATCGCCTCGTACGCCCAGAGCCCGGCGACCGGCACGCCAGCGCCGCGCAGCTCCGCCACCACCTGCTCCATCGCCGACCGGGGCACCAGCAGGTCCACCCCGAGCGGGCCGCGTCGGGCCCAGCCGCCGATCGGCAGCGGTCGTACGTCGTACCGAACGCTCGCCCGGGGTGGCACAGCGCCGTGGGCGAACTTCGGGCCCGGCACCGCGACCAGGTCCGGTGCGGCGAGCCCGGTCACGCCGAGCGTGCCCAGCGCCTCCGTCGCCGCCGGCCCGACCAGCGACAGCAGCGCCCGCTCGGCGGTCGCGTCGCGCGGGTCGACCTTGCTGAAGAACCGCATCTTCTGCAGGTACGCGAGCAGGCCCTCGGTCGCCCCCGGCTCGGTGTCCAGCCAGGCGGTCTCGCCGTCCTCCGCGACCAGGGCGTGCTGCTCGACGTGACCGTGGGGGGACAGCACCAGCAGCTCGGTGCCCTCACCGGCCGCCAGCGTCGTCAGGTGCTGCGAGGTGACCGTGTGCAGCCAACCGGCCCGCTCTTCCCCGGGCACCGCGATGACCCCCCGGTGCGACCGGTCGACCAGGCCGACCTCGGTGTCGAGAGTGCGCTGCTCGCGCAGCGGATCGCCGTAGTGCGCGGCCACCCCTCGCACCCCCGCCGCGACGTGCGCCGGATCCGGTTGGTCGCGGCTGGCCTCGTCGATGCCCTCGACGGCCACCGCACCCGCGATGTCGATCATTTGTCGTCCCCGTTCTCGCAGCGTACGCAGACGCCGAAGAGTGACACGTGCCCGATATCCACCCGGAACCCCCGCTGCGCGGCCAACTGGTCGGCGAGCGGGCGGAGCAGCTCCGGATCGATCTCGTCGATCGCGCCGCACTCCCGGCAGACCAGGTGGACGTGTTGGTGCTCGCCGGCCGCGTGATAGGTCGGTGAGCCGTGCGACAGGTGCGTGTGGGTGACCAGACCGAGCCGTTCCAGCAGCTCAAGCGTGCGATAGATGGTGGTGATGTTGACGCCGGCGGCGATCTCCCGCACGGCGTTGTGCACCTGCTCCGGGCTGGCATGCCCCAGATCGAGCACCGCCTGGAGGACAAGCTGCCGCTGGGCCGTCAGCCGCAGCCCACGGGCCCGCAGCATTTCCGCGAGGGAGGATTCGGACACCGTCCGATCATAGTTCGGCCGCCGCACCGGTCACCGCACCGCAACCGACCGCCGCTACGCTCGACGGTCATGGTGATGTCGTCCGTCGGAAAGGTCGCGGCCGATCCGACCGCGCGGATCGTCGTGCTCGGGCGCGGCCCGGTGCCGGCCGGCGACCCGGTGCTCCGCGGTGACGACCTCGGCGTACTACGCGGCGACGGCCTCTTCGAAACCATGCACCTGCGTCAGGGGCAGCCGTGGCTACGCGACGAGCACCTGACCCGGCTGGCCGCCTCGGCCGCCGCCGTCGACCTGGCCCTACCGCCCACCGCCGCGCTGATCGACCTGCTGGACACCGTGCGCGCGGGCTGGCCGGAGCAGGTGGAGGGGGCGCTGCGGCTGGTGTGCACGCGGGGGCCCGAGGTGGGCGGCCCGCCGACCGTCTACGCCACGCTGACCGAGGTGGCCGCTCGGTCCAGGGCGGCCCGCCGGGACGGGATCAGCGTGGCGACCCTGCCGCTGGGGGTGCCCGCCGACGCCCGCAACGGGCTGAGCTGGCTGCCGGCCGGGATCAAATCCACGTCGTACGCGGTCAACAGCGCCGCCCGCCGCTGGGCCGACCGGGCCGGGGTGGACGACGTCCTCTGGATCTCCTCCGACAGTTACGCGCTGGAGGGCCCCACGGCCAATGTGGTGTGGCTCACCGGCGACACGCTCTGCACGGTGCCGGCCGCCACCACCGGCATCCTCGCGGGCACGACCGTGGCCTGGCTGCTCGCCCACGCCGCCGAGCTGGGCCTGAGCGCAGCCGAGCGGATGGTCACCACGGCCGAACTGCACGCGGCGGACGGCGTGTGGTTCACCTCGTCGGTACGCGGGGCTGCCGAGGTCCACACGCTGGACGGGGTGCGTCGGGCTCGCTGCCCGCGCACCCCCGCCCTGCACGCCCTGCTGGGTTTCCCCGTCTAGTCAGCCGCCGACCCGGATGAGCCGGGCGGAGAGGTGCGCGCTGAGCGCGTGCCCCATGGCGGCCATCTCCTGCGCGTAGAGCAGCGCACCCTCGACGATGCCGAAGAGCCGGTGCCCGCCGGTGACCTCCTTGGCGGTCGGCGTCCGGACCACCGCGTCGGTGCCGAACTCGACCTGAGTGCCGGTGCGCTTGCCCAGGTGCAGCTCCATGATCCCGGTCGGGGTGGTCAGCAACGCCTCCAGCTCATCGGTTGCCCGCCCGTCCACCAGCACCGGCCGCCACCAGCCGACCTCGCGACCGGCCGGACGGACCGGCTTGCTCTGCTCGTCCAGGATCCAGGCACGGGACTCGTAGTGCAGGAACGGTCGACCGTCGTGGCTGATCCGGATTTCCTGGGCGTAGTCGAAGTCCTCGATGGTGGGGAAGCCACCCTTGCCCCGGCCGCGCCACAGGCCGACGTAGGGCAGCAGGCCATCCAGCGCCGGGTGCAGCTTCGGCCCGACCCGCAGGTCGTGACTCTCCTCGAACGGGTACTCCTCGACCGGCGGCGCGTTCAGCCACGGCGGCTGCAACGGGTTCTCCTCGCTCACGCTGCCACCTTCGTTCGCGACTGCGGGGCTCGCAAACCCGGCTCACTCCTCGCGCTCACCAACGTCCTCTCGAAATGCGTACAGCCAGGTAGACCAGGCCACCGGCGAGCCCGCCCAGGCCAGCGACCAGCAGGCTGACAAACCCGATCTCGGTAACCATCCCGACCATCCTATGCTGGGCCACATGGCCCGCACTCTCGTCGTCAAGGTCACCGCTGGGGCGGACGCCCCGGAGCGGTGCGCGCAGGCATTCACGGTCGCCGCGACGGCGATCGCGGCCGGAGTGGACGTGTCGCTCTGGCTGACCGGTGAGGCGACCTGGTTCGCGCTGCCCGGTCGCGCCCAGCAGTTCGAGTTGCCGCACTCCGCACCGCTGGCCGAGTTGCTACACATCATCCTGACCAGTGGTCGGGTGACCGCCTGCACCCAGTGCGCGGCCCGACGGGAGATCGGCCCGGACGACGTACTGCCCGGGGTCCGGATCGCGGGTGCCGCGGTCTTCGTCGAGGAGGCATTGGCCGAGGGCGCGCAGGCACTGGTCTACTGACCCGCCGGTGCGGCGGGTCGAGACGGGCGGAGTGCCGATACCGACCCGACATCCCGGACGGCTGCCTACGATTCGGATGTGACCGAGACGGCGGAGAGGTTCTTCGAATCACTGCCATCGCGCGCCCATGATGTCCTGGGCGGCCTGGCCGACGGGACCCTCCAGATCGACCTCGGCACCGACCATCGGACCGAGCACTGGCTGGTCCGCATGCGGCCCGGGTCGGTGCGGATCAGCCGCGACCGCGGGCCGGCCGACGCCATCTGGTACAGCAGCGCGGCCCTCTTCGACCGACTGGTCAAGGGCGAGGCTCAAGGTGTCGCGGCGGTGCTGCGCAACGAGAGCACGTTCAGCGGCAACGTGGTGCTCTTCCTCGCCTTCCGCCGGTTCTTCCCGGACCCGCCCGGCACCCGCGACCCCCGCGACGTGGCCCGCCGGGCAGCCGGGCGGCTGACGTGAGGGATCTCGTCAGCATTCTGGACGGCAACACCTTCCTGGTCAGTGACAAACGAGGGGACATCGAGCCGTCCTACGACTTTCCCACCGGGTTGTTCTCCTTCGACACCCGATTCCTGTCCAAGTGGGTGCTCACCCTGGACGGCGAGCGGCTGCACGCCCTCTCCATCGACGACGCCGAGTCGTACCGGACCAAGTTCTTCCTTGCCCCCGGTGAACCCACCCACTATCTGGACGCGAAGGCATCGGTGATCCGTAGCCGGGCGATCGTCGGCAGCTTCGAGGAGGACCTGACCGTCCTGAACCACACCGGTGCGGAGGTCGAATTCACCGTCCGCCTCGACATCGGGGCCGACTTCGCCGACCTGTTCGAGATCAAGCACTCCCGGCAGAAACAGGGTCGGACGACGGTCACGGTCTCCGAGAACGAGCTGCGGCTGAGCTACCGGCGGGAGGCGTTCCACCGGGAGACGCTGGTCAGCACCAGTGCGCCGGCGCAGGTCGACGCCGCCGGGATGACCTTCCGGATCCGGATAGCCCGCAACAGCAAGTGGACCACCCGGCTGCACGTGTCCAGCGTCGTCTACGGGGCGCGGGGCGAGGACATCCGGGCCACCCTCCCGTACGGCGGCAGCCGCAGCGCCGACGCCATCCGCGCCGAGCAGCAGGAGCTGATCGACCGGGCACCGAAGCTCGGCTGCGACTGCGAGCCGCTGGCCGGGGCGTACCGGCGCAGCCTCGACGACCTGGCCGCTCTGCGCTACGAGTCGATCGCCCTGGGCGTGCGGCTGATCGCCGCCGGGCTGCCCTGGTTCATGACTCTGTTCGGCCGGGACAGCATCATCACCTCGTTGCAGGTGCTGCCGTTTCTGCCGGAGCTGATCCCGCCGACCATCCTGATGCTGGCCGGACTGCAGGGGCACCGGGTGGACGACTTCCGGGACGAGGAGCCCGGCAAGATCCTGCACGAGCTGCGGTACGGAGAGACCGCCGGCTTCGAGGAGCAGCCGCACTCGCCGTACTACGGGTCGGCCGACTCGACGCCACTCTTCATCATCCTGATCGACGAGTACGAGCGCTGGACGGGCGACGCCGCGCTGGTCCGTCGGCTGGAGCCGCATGTCCGCGCGGCGTTGCAGTGGATCGACACCTACGGTGACCTGCTCGGCACCGGCTACCTCTGGTACCAGACCCGCAACCCGGACAGCGGTCTGCAGAACCAGTGCTGGAAGGACTCCTGGGACGCCATCTCGTACTCCGACGGCCAGATGCCCAGCTTCCCCCGGGCGACCTGCGAGCTGCAGGGCTACGCGTACGACGCGAAGATGCGGGCCGCCCGGCTGGCCCGGACCTTCTGGAACGACCCGGAGTACGCCGACAAGCTGGAGCGGGAGGCCGCCGAACTGAAGCGGCGATTCGACCGCGACTTCTGGATCGCCGACCGTGAGTACTACGCGCTCGCGCTGGACGCCGACGGCCGGCAGGTGGACGCGCTGACCTCGAACATCGGGCACCTGCTGTGGAGCGGCATCGTGGACGAGTCCCGCGCCGGCAAGGTCGTCGAGCACCTGCTCGGGCCACGCCTGTTCTCCGGATGGGGGGTGCGGACGCTCGCCGAGGACGAGGGGCGGTACAACCCGATCGGGTACCACGTGGGCACCGTGTGGCCGTTCGACAACTCGATCATCGCCTGGGGGTTGTGGCGGTACGGCTTCCGGGACGAAGCCGGGCTGATCTGCGACACGATGCTGGCGGCGTCCCGATACTTCGACGGGCGGCTGCCGGAGGCGTTCGCCGGCTACGCCCGTGACCTCACCGGCTACCCGGTGGAGTACCCGACCGCGTGCAGCCCGCAGGCCTGGTCGACCGGCACCCCGCTACTGCTGCTGCGGGTCATGCTGGGGTTGGAGCCGCAGGGCGAACACCTCATCATCGACCCGGCCGTGCCACCGGGCATGGGCCGGGTCGAGCTGCTGGACATCCCCGGTCGGTGGGGCATGGTCGACGCGTTGGGCCGCAGCCGTGGCCCACAGGATGAACCGGACGGCGGCTGACCCGAGTGGGATACCCGGCTCAACCCGGGCAGCCGACGGTGGCGGCCAGTCGGGTGGCGTCCGGGCTGAGCTCGGCCAGCACCGTGACCGGGCCGGTGCGGTACGCGTACACCGGAGGACTGTCCAGTAGCGGGGCGGCGCCGGCCAGCGGGGCGAGCGCGGCCACCGAGGGCGCCGGGCCGGGACCATCCGCGGACCGCGCGGTGCGGGCCAGCCCGCCGCCTGGGCAGGCCACGGTGACCAACTCGGGCGCGGCGTCGCTCGGGCGGCCGAGCGACCGCAGCGCGGCGGTCAGGGCGGCGGCCTCCGGGCCGGCCGCGGTGGCCGGTGCCGGGGTGTAGCCGGAGCCGAGCGGGCGACACCCCGTGTCGACGATCAACCGCGCCCGACCGTCCACGGTCGGCCTTCCCTCGACGGCGACGAACTCTCCGGCGTCGGCGCGCAGCACAGGGCCGTTCAGCCCGGACCCGACCTCGGCCCGCCAACTGGCCGGCAGCCGCTCGGCGATGCCCGCCAGCACGGCACGCTCGGTGCCGGTGGGCGCGAGCACGCCGACCTCGCGGCGGAGCCTCGCGCCGTCGGCGAGCGGGGTGACCCGGCAGCCCGACGCGATCCGCGCGGGCCCCAGCTCCAGCAGCCCGGTCGCACCGGCCGCCCGGGCCAGCTCGCCAACGGCCCGGTCGACCACCGGGCCTGCCTGGTCGAGGGAACGCTGTTCGCGCACGGTCGGCGGGTCGTCGCGGACCGATGTCCAGGTGAGCACGCCCAGCAACACGGCCCAGGCCGCGGTCGCGGCCAGCAGCCAACGCCGCCACGACCGGGCGGGTGCCGGCGCGTCGGGACCGGTCGACGGGGCCACGCCCGTCCGGACAGCTCCGCTCACCCGGTCATGGTGTCACGGGCGGTCTGCCCGCCCGGCGGCGGAGGCGGCGTCCAGGAGCTGGGCGGTGGCCCGCGGTCAGCAGGGCCGGGGCGGAGGGTCGAGCCGATAGCCGACCCCCCGCACGGTGTGCACCCGCGGTCCTCCCGGCAGACCCTGCAGCCTGCGCCGGAGCCGCTTGATGGTGGAGTGCAGGATCGCGGTGTCCGCGCCGCCGAGGACCGAGGCGCAGAGCTGTTCATAGCTCCACACCACCAGTGGCGGGCCGATCAGTCGGCCGAGCAACTCCCGCTCGGTTCCGGTGAGCGGGAGCGGGTCTCCGCGCCAGGTGACGAGGCGCCCGGCCCGGTCGACGACCAACTCACCCCAGCTGACCGGCCCCTGCGGCGCCGCCGGTGAGGTGACCGGTCCGACGGCCGGCGTCGAGCCACCCGGCGACGGGAACAGCATCGCCCGCAGCTGGGTCAGGTCGGCGCAGCTCACCACCGAGCCGACTCCATCGAGCTGGCGCAGCACCCGCTCACGCACCGAGACATCCGCGCTGACGCAGACGACGATCGGGACCTCTTCACCGGACACGCCATCTCCACCCGTGATTATCACCCGTAGATAGTGACGCATGCCGATGTGTTTCGGAGCCCTGCCCTCGATCAGAATGACAGATCGTGACTGATCGGATGCAGACGGTTACCCAGCTCCCGGAACAAGGGAAACGACCGGGGCCGACCACCCAGGAGGGTGACCGGCCCCGGTCGATCAGAGCAGTGGGTCAGGCGACGGTGACGGCAACCTCGTTGATGCCCCGGCCAGCGGTGACGGCGGTGTCGCCGTTGCCGTGCCGGGACAGCGCCCGCAGCGTCCAGGAACCCGGCGCGGCGAAGAACCGGAACTGGCCGGCTGCCGAGGTGACCACCTCGGCGGTGAACTCACCGGTCGAGTCGAGCAGCCGGACGTACGCGCCCGGCACGGGCTCGTCCTCAGCGGAGCTGACGATGCCGGTGATCACGGTTTCCTTCTCCAGGTCCAGGCTGGCCGGCAGCGGCGCGGCCTGGTCGGGTGCGGCGCAGCCCGCGGCGGTGGGAGCGGTCATGGTCACACCTCCCCCGGCTCGTCACCGAGCGCGACCGGCACGCCGACCAGCGAGCCGTACTCGGTCCAGGAACCGTCGTAGTTCTTGACGTTGCGGTGGCCCAGCAGCTCCTGCAGCACGAACCAGGTGTGCGAGGAGCGCTCACCGATGCGGCAGTAGGCGATGGTCTCCTTGCCGTCGTCGAGCCCCGCGTCGCCGTAGATCCTGCGCAGCTCGTCGTCGGAGCGGAAGGTGCCGTCCTCGTTGGCCGCCTTCGACCACGGGACGCTGATGGCGGTGGGGATGTGCCCGGCCCGCTGCGCCTGCTCCTGCGGCAGGTGAGCGGGGGCGAGCAGCCGGCCGGCGAACTCGTCGGGGCTGCGCACGTCGACCAGGTTCTTGGTGCCGATCGCGGCGACGACCTCGTCACGGAAGGCCCGGATGGAGGTGTCCGGCTCCTGCGCGACGTACTGCGTCGCCGGGCGGGCCACCGTCTCGGTGACCAACGGACGGGCATCCAGCTCCCACTTCTTGCGACCGCCGTCGAGCAGCTTCACGTCGCCGTGGCCGTAGAGCTTGAAGTACCAGTAGGCGTACGCGGCGAACCAGTTGTTGTTGCCGCCATAGAGGATGACGGTGTCGTCGTTGCTGATGCCCCGCCCGGAGAGCAACGCCTCGAACTGGGTCTTGTTGACGAAGTCCCGGCGCACCTGGTCCTGCAGGTCGGTCTTCCAGTCAATCTTGATGGCGCCGGCGATGTGGCCGGTGTCGTAGGCCGAGGTGTCCTCGTCGACCTCGACGAAGACGACGCCCGGGGCGTCGAGGTTCTTCTCGGCCCACTCGGCCGAAACGAGTGCGGTGTCGCGACTCATCGAATCACTCCCTGGTGAGGATGGATGGTGAGCCAACGCGCGAGTATCGATGGGTGTAACTGTCGCACCACGCGCGGGACCCAGCGGAAGGACGGGATCACGGGTTCGTGCGACGGCGCCGCTGCCGGGCGTTCGGTGGGATCACCGGAGGGTGTGAGAACCCTGTGCCGGTGGCCGCCGTCAGGCGGCCGGAGACAGCCCCGCCGTCAGATGACGGGGCGACACAGGCAGGTGGCCACGCGGCACAGGTCGACCGCGCGCCGTTTGGTGAGGTGGGTCCCCATGGTCAGCGAGCCTACCAGTCAGTGACCGTGCTGCCACTGAACCGACCACCATCCGGGAATCGCCACGGCCGACGGCAGGTTTGGCATCCCACCGCCGGCCTCTGCGTCAGCCAGCGGAGTTGATCGGTACGTTCTTCGCGTCGGCGGTGACCGCCAGCCCTTCCGGCAGCGGCCGGACCTCCCGGACGGCGAGCTGGAACGGCAGGTCGGGTAGGGGCACGTCGACGGAGATGCCCTTGGCGTAGTTGTTCAGCAGGGCGCGTGCCAGCGGCAGGTTCGGCAGGCCCGCGGCGTCCAGGTCGTTGAAACGCAGGGCGACGGCACCGTTGTCGGCGACGGTGACGTCGGCGGTGCCGCTGACGGTGAGCTTCTGACCGAGGATGTCGACGGGGGCGGTGACGGCGAGCTTGCCGTTCTGCTCGCCGAGAGTGAGCCCTGGGCGGTTCAGCAGCGCCGCGAGACTGTCGTAGCTGATCGTGCCGGCGCCGTTGACGGTGTCCGCCACGACGTCGCCCTTCCCGGTACGCAGGGTGTCCAGCGAGGCCCGCACGTTGCGGGCGGTCACGTCCAGCACCGGCAGCCGCACGGCGTCACCCTCCACCGAAGCCTGCACGTCGCGCAGGTTGATGGTGATCTTCTGGTAACGGCCGTCGAGCACCTGGGTGAGGAACGGGGTGCCGGCCACTTCCACATCGGGCTCGGCCGACTGCGCACCCTGCTTGGTGACCTCCTGGCTGACCCGCTTGGCGATTTCCCGCTCGGCCACCCCGACCGCCACCCGGTCGGCGACCACCAGCAACCCGGCCACCACCAGGAGCAGGACGAACAGACCGATGAGCAGCTTGCGACCGCGCCGTCGGGGCCGCGCCTCGTCCGCTGGATAGTCCTGCGCCACGCCGCCTCCTGTCTCCGCCCGCCGCATCGCGACGGTCGTCCATACCGGTTGCCGCAGGGCGGCGCACCCGTAGGTACCCGACCTGCTCCAGGCTCAACCGTGACTCAGAGGAAGAGCATGCACATGGCGTACGCGGCCGGCGCCGCCAGGGCGAAACCGCCGAGCGGGCCCTGCATGTGCCGAGCCACCCACATCGTCGGCGGTTCGCCGGCCATCAGCCGGCCCGCCTCCGCGTACCCCACGGCGAGGTCGGAGAGGACGGCGGTGACCGCCGCGACCAGGCCGATCACGGCGGCCCGGGTCGGCGTGAAGGGAGCCACCAGGTAGCTGCCGAGGAGCGCGCTGGTCAGCGTGCCGGCCATCGCGCCGGCCACCACACCAGCGGCGCCCCGGGGCACCTGCGGGGCCAGCCGGGGCCAGGGCAGCACCGCGTCAGTGAGCCGGGCGACGGTCAGCGCGACGCCGCTCGCGGTCAGACAGACCGTGATCGCCTGGGTGCCGGCGGGGATCCGGCTGAGCACGATCAGGGTGCCGAAGGCCACCACCCCGACCACGATGAGCAGCGTGGCGCCGAGTGAGTCGGTGACCCGGACCCGGTCGACCCGGCGGACCAACTGGCCGAGCACCGCAGCGAGGAAGCCGCCGGCGGCCAGGTAGCCCAGCGGGGCCAGGCCGGCGATGTCGGTCTGCACCGCGGCGATGTCCACGAGCGCCGCGACCGCGGCGCTGATCCCGGCGACCACCAGCAGCGCGGGCGGGCGCATGGCGATCGTCCAGGCGAGCACGAACAGCAACTGGACGCCGAAGATGATGAAGGCGAACGGCAGCCGGTGACCGGGGCCCGACGTCTGTGCGCCGAGCACCAGGCCGACACCGAGCAGCGCGGCGAAACCGGCGATGGTCAGCGCCAACTGGCGGCGCACCTCGACCGGGGGTACGACCTCCTCCTCCGGCTCGTCGATCTCGTCCTCGGATCGACGGGCCGGCTCGCCGGCACGACGGGCACGACGAGGCCCACCCCGTTCGCGGCGCTCGCCGTCGGTGGTGGCCGGACCGGTACGCGGTGCGGGCGGGTGGCCGCGGGTCGGTGCGGCGGCCGGGCCCGGATGGGGCCCGGCGGGCCACGATTCGCGGCCGGCCTCGGGCGAGGTGGAGGAAAACACGACCTGATCGTGCCAGACCGACGGCCCGACGCGGTGGTCACGGGTTTCAGCAACGTTAAAACCTGGGCCACGATCAGGGGCAAGCTAGACAAACGGGAAATGGCCTGGCAGCGCGGCCGAGGCGATCGGTTACGCTCAACCCGTTACCCGCCCGTCAGCGACGCCGGGACCACGCAATTTCTCAGCGCACTCCATTGTGAGTGTGTCTGGTCGCGTGCGGCCCGTGGCCGCCGGGACGGAGGTGATCGTGGAGATCCTGCTGCTGGTGACCGCGCGCGCAGGGGAACCGTCGGCTGTGCTGCCGGCACTCGACCTGCTGCCGCACTCGGTCCGTACCGCGCCGCGCGACGTCCGCACCCTGGTCGCGGGCCCCAGCCCGGACGCGGTGCTGGTGGACGCCCGATCGGAGTTGAGCGAGGCTCGCGCGACCTGTCGGATGTTGCACGCCACCGGGCTCGGCGTGCCGCTGGTCGCGGTGGTGACCGAGGCCGGCCTGATCGCATTGAACGCCGACTGGGGTGTCGATGACGTCATCCTTGCCTCGGCCGGCCCCGCTGAGGTTGAGGCGCGGCTGCGGTTGGCAGTGGGCCGGCTGAGCAACGCGACCGCCGGTGCGGGCGGTTCGATCCGGGCCGGCGAGCTGACCATCGACCCGGACACGTACGCGGCCAAGCTCAAGGGTCGCCCGCTCGACCTCACCTACAAGGAGTTCGAGCTGCTGAAGTTCCTGGCCCAGCACCCGGGTCGGGTGTTCACCCGGGACCAGCTCCTGCGCGAGGTCTGGGGCTACGACTACTTCGGCGGCACCCGCACCGTGGACGTGCACGTCCGGCGACTGCGGGCCAAGCTCGGCTCGGAGTACGAGTCGATGATCGGCACCGTTCGCCAGGTGGGCTACAAGTTCGTCGTCCCGCCGTCGCGATCGCTGGCCGAGGCGGAGCACGCGCCGCTGCCTGTCTGATCCGCGGGTCGTCCTGGACGATTTCCCATATGCCCTTTTTGCGCAGCTTGGCAGTTCTATTCTGACTGCCGGGTTTGTCGGAGAAAGGGGTGACGGTGCGCGCACTGACCACGGGGGCGACGGGCCGGCCTGACCGGCCAACCAGGCGGAAGCCGTGACGCGGGGCAACTCGACCGCGAGGGCGGCGACGATCGTGACGCTGGTGCTGGCGGGGCTACTCGGCTCGGCGTACGTACTGGGCCGCAGTCTCGTCCCCGACCGGACCCAACGCCACTCCACCGGTGTCACCACGACCGCCGACGGGCCGCACTACGCCGACCAACCCAGCGGTGGTGAGCCGACCGGAGTTCCGAGCGGCAGCGCCAGCGCCAGTACCGGCCCTGCCGAGGCCGGTCAGGACGGGACGGGAAGTGACGCCGGAGGCGACAAGCTGTTCGGCGCGCACACCACCACTGGCTCCCCAGGGCTCGCGCTGACCTTCGACGACGGGCCAGACCCGCGGTACACCCCGCAGGTGCTTGCCACGCTGCGCGAATACGACGTCAAGGCCACGTTCTGCGTGGTGGGCGAGAACGCCCAGGACCACCCGGACCTGATCCAGGCGATCGTGGCCGACGGGCACACCCTCTGCAACCACTCCTGGCAGCACGACGTCTCGCTGGGCAACCGGTCGCCGGACCAGATCCGTGCCGACCTGAGACGCACCAACGCGGCGATCCGGGCGGCGGTACCGGACGCGCCGATCGTCTGGTACCGGCAGCCGGGCGGTGCCTGGACGAACCCGGTGGTGTCGGTGGCGCGGCAGCTCGGCATGACCCCGCTGCACTGGTCGGTCGACCCGTCGGACTGGGAGCTGCCCGGTGCCAGCAAGATCACCGCGACGGTGGTGTCCCAGGCCGAACCGGGCTCGGTGGTACTGCTGCACGACGCCGGTGGGGACCGGCAGGGCACGGTGGACGCGCTGCGGCGGATCCTGCCCGACCTGACCGCGCGGTTCGCGCTGGAGGCACTGCCCGTCAACCCGACGTGAGCCGGGCGACAGCCTCCACACCACGCACTGCCCGCTCGGCCTTCCCGCTCAGACTCCCTGCTCAGACTCCCCGCCGCGCTGCCCGTCCTCTGCCCGTCCCTCGGGACGTAGGGCTTGGTGTGCTGCCTTTGGGGCTGATGTCATAGACGATTCAGCCCGCCAGGCTGGCGTTTCCTGTCCGGCGCCACAACCCGCGTCACGGACACCGCCGCAGCCTCGACTCAATGCCGGCCGCAGCCCTACCCGGCCAGCGACGGAGCGGCCTCACTCGGCAACGCCGTGGCTTTACTCGGCGACGGTCCGAGCGTCACGGCACGCAGCGGATACGGTGGCGGGATGAGCAGCGCGGAGCCGACCAGCGACCAGGTGACCCGGACCGACCGACTGGCGCCGGCGGAGATCGCCGACGTGCTGACCCTCGCCAGTTCCGCGGGCGACACCGACGGCGCGAACCCGCTCGACGAGCACGTCCTGCTCCGGCTGCGTGACCCGGACGCCCCGGCACTGCACCTGATCGCCCGCGCCGACGACGGCACCCTCACCGGGTACGCGCACCTGGACACCACCGACCCGGTCGGCGGGATCGGGGTCGAGCTGGTGGTGCACCCCGCGTACCGGCGGCGGGGCACCGGTCGGGCGCTGGCCCGGGGTGTGCTCGCCTCGGCCACCGGGCCGCTGCGGGCGTGGGCGCACGGCGACCACCCCTCGGCCGCGGCGCTCGGCGTCGACCTCGGGTTCACCCGGGCGCGGGTGCTCCTGCAGTTGCGCCGGCCACTGGCCGCCCCGCTGGGCGAGCCGCGCCTGCCCGACGGGGTGGCGCTGCGCGCGTTCCAGCCCGGGGCGGACGACGCGGCCTGGCTGACCCTCAACGCCCGCGCCTTCGCCGAGCACCCCGAGCAGGGGCGGTGGACTTCGGACGACCTGCGGGTCCGCCTCGCCGAGCCGTGGTTCGACCCGGCCGGTTTCCTGCTCGCCGAGGAGACCGCGACCGGCCGGCTGTTGGGCTTCCACTGGACCAAGGTGCACGAGCGCCCGGGGTCGGCCCGGATCGGCGAGGTGTACGTCCTGGGCGTGGAGCCGACCGCGCACGGCGGCGGGCTAGGCCGGGCGCTGACCACTGCGGGGCTCGCGTACCTGCGGGACAAGTGCGGCCTCGACCGGGTGATGCTCTATGTGGACGAGTCGAACGCCGGGGCGGTCGCGCTCTACGAGCGGCTGGGCTTCGCTCGCTGGTCCGCGCACATCAACTACCACCTCGGCTGACCGCCGGTCGTCGTCGCAGCCGGATCACCGACGGGTAACGGCCGGGCGTCGGCGGGATAACGTCGAACCGGAAATATACCCATACATCCGACAGGTGTATCCGGGTTCACTTTACGGACAACTCACCCTCAGCGAGCGGTCACCTCGGCGGCCGTACGTGTTCACCTTGCGTTCACTTGCGACCGGCGAACCGGCCACCTGGCACTTCTAACTTTCGTGTCAGCCGGTCAACGCCGGTCCTCGGGCCCCGGGATCGGGGCGCCAAGTCAGACGCGAAGGGAAACCCCTCAGGTGAAGCTCCAGCGGTACGGCGCTATTGCCGGCCTCGCTCTTGCCGCGACGCTCGGCCTCAGTGCATGCGGCTCGGACAACAACGAGCCCGCCTCCGGCGCCAGCGCTTCGGGCTCGACCGCCGCGGTCGACTGCGCTACCGGCACGCTGAACGCCCAGGGCTCGTCGGCGCAGAAGAACGCCATGGCCGAGTGGATCAAGGCGTACCAGCAAAAGTGCCAGGGCACCACGATCAACTACGAGCCGACCGGCTCGGGCGCCGGCATCCAGGCGTTCATCGCCGGGACCGCCGACTTCGCCGGCTCCGACTCCGCGCTCAAGCCGGAGGAGCAGCCGCAGGCCGACGCCAAGTGCGTCGGTGGCAAGGCCATCCACCTGCCGATGGTGATCGGCCCGGTGGCCGTCGCCTACAACGTCAGCGGCGTGGACAACCTCCAGCTCAAGCCGACCACCCTGGCGAAGATCTTCGCTGGCAAGGTCACCAAGTGGGACGACGCGACGATCAAGGCCGACAACCCGGACGCCAAGCTCCCGGCGACCACCATCCAGACCGTCCACCGCTCGGACGAGTCGGGCACCACCGACAACTTCACCAAGTACCTGTCGAAGACCGCTGAGGCGGACTGGACCCTGGGCAACGCCAAGGCGTGGAAGGCCCCGGGCGGCACCGGCGCCAAGGGCTCGGACGGCGTGGCCAGCTCGGTCAAGGGCGCCGACGGCTCGATCGGCTACATGGAGTGGTCGTTCGCCGAGAACGCCGGTCTGAAGATGTCCAAGATCGGCAACGGCAACGGCGAGTTCGCCGCGCTGACCGCCGAGGCCGCCGGCAAGACCATCGCCGGTGCCGCGGTCGAGGGCCAGGGTGACGACCTCAAGCTGAAGATCGACTACAACACCAAGGAGGCCGGGGCCTACCCGATCGTCCTGGCGACGTACGAGATCGTCTGCAGCAAGGGCCTCGCAGCCGACAAGCTGCCGCTGGTCAAGGGTCTGCTGGGCTACGCGGCCAGCACCGAGGGCCAGGCTGCCATGACCGAGCTGGGCTACGCCCCGCTGCCGGAGAGCGTCCGCACCAAGGTCGAGGCCGCAGTCAAGAACATCTCCTGACCGACACCACTCCGCAATCGAATCGAGCGAGCAGATGGGTGAAACCCCTCACCGCTCGGCCGACGCCGGCACCGGCGGGACGCGCGTGACCCAGAGTCACGAGTGGCCCGCCGGTGCCTCGGCGCGTGTGGCCGAGGCACCAGTCAGCACCCGTTCCCCGGGCGGCGCCGGGCTGGGCGGCGGCGGCGCGCTGCCGCGCAGCCGGAAGTTCGGCGCCGAGCGGGCCTTCCGCGGTCTCACCCTGGCCGCCGGCACCGCCGTTCTGGTCATCATCGCCGCCATCGCGATCTTCCTGGTCGCCAAGGCGGTGCCGGCCCTGCGTGCCAACACCGAGAACTTCTGGTCCTACGAGGGCTGGTCCCCCAACGAGACGCAGCCCAAGTTCGGCATCGGCACGCTCGCCTTCGGCACCGTGCTCAGCTCGGCGCTGGCGCTGCTCATGGCAGTGCCGGTGGCACTCGGCATCGCGCTCTACCTCTCGCACTACGCGCCCCGCCGGCTGGGCACCGCGCTCGGCTTCCTGGTCGACCTGCTCGCCGCCGTGCCGAGCGTGGTCTTCGGCCTCTGGGGGCGGGACATCTTCATCAACCCGGTCCGGGACTTCTCGGTCTGGCTGAACGAATACTTCGGCTGGATCCCGATCTTCGGCGGCGACGGCCCGTTCGGTAAGTCGATCATGTTGGGCGCCCTGGTGCTCGCGATCATGGTGTTGCCGATCATCACCTCGCTCTCCCGCGAGGTGTTCCTCCAGACGCCGACCGCGAACGAGGAGGCCGCCCTCGCCCTGGGCGCCACCCGCTGGGAGATGCTCCGCACCGCAGTGCTCCCCTACGGCCGTCCCGGCATCATCGCCGCGGTGATGCTCGGCCTCGGCCGGGCGCTCGGCGAGACCATCGCCCTGGCGCTGACCCTCGGCATCACCTTCGGCATCTCGTTCAACCTGATCCAGAACGGCGGCAACACCATCGCCGCCAACATCGCCAACGCGTTCGGCGAGGCGAACGAGACCGGCCGGGGCGCGCTGATCGCCTCCGGCCTGGTCCTGTTCACCATCACGCTGATCGTCAACATCACGGCGCGCGCGATCGTCTACCGCCGCCGGGAGTTCACGGAGTCGGCCGCATGACCACAACCGTCACCTCCCACCGCACCCGTCCGCCGGCCCAGCCCTCCTCGCTGCGGGCTCGCCGGCTGCCCTGGTACGCCGCACCGGTCATCGCCGTGGCGGCCCTGGCGCTCTCCGCCGTGCTCGTCTACGGCACCGACATCGGCGGCCCGGTCCTCGTGGTCGTCCTGGCCGCCGTGCTCTACCTGGCCGGGCTCTTCGCCGCGGCCAACGCGGTCGAGGGGCGCCGGTCGGCCCGCAACCGCACCTGGAGCGCGCTGATCCACTCCGCGTTCGTCCTGGCGGTACTGCCGCTCGTGTCCGTGGTCTGGACGCTGGTCAGCAAGGGCGCCGAGCGGCTGGACGTCAATTTCTTCCAGACCTCGATGAACAACATCGGGGCCCGCGACGCCAATGGCGGCGCGTACCACGCGATCATCGGCACGCTGGAGCAGGTCGGCATCGCCACCCTGATCACCGTGCCGCTCGGCATCCTCTGCGCGATCTACATCGTCGAGTACGGCCGGGGCAAATTCGCCTTCGCGATCCGGTTCTTCGTGGACGTGATGACCGGTATCCCGTCGATCGTCTCCGGCCTCTTCGTGCTGGCGTTCTGGGTGCTCGTCGTGTCGCCGTGGTTCAACGACGGCCGGCCGAGCTTCTCCGGCTTCGCCGCCGCGCTCGCGCTGAGCGTGCTCATGCTGCCCACCATCGTCCGGTCCACCGAGGAGATGCTCCGCCTCGTCCCGGCGCCACTGCGCGAGGGCGCGTACGCGCTCGGCGTACCCAAGTGGAAGACCATCCTGCGGGTGGTGCTGCCGACGGCGCTGCCCGGCATCGTCACCGGCGTCATGCTCGCCATCGCCCGCGCGGCCGGCGAGACCGCGCCGGTGCTGCTGGTCGCCGGCGGCGGCGCCGCGATCAACACCAACCCCTTCGAGAACAACCAGTCGTCGCTGTCCCTCTTCGTCTACCAGCAGGCCGGTGACGCGTCGAGGTACGCGCCGGCACGGGCGTGGACCGCGGCACTCACCCTGGTCGCCCTCGTGCTCATCCTGACGATCGCGGCGAAGCTGCTGGCTCGTCGCAACAGGCTCAGCCGATGAACCCCGGAGGTACCACCATGGCCAAGCGCGTCGCAGCCTCGAACGTCACCGCCTACTACGGCGGCTTCAAGGCGATCGAGAACATCAACCTGACCGTCGAGCCGAAGACGGTCACCGCCCTGATCGGCCCGTCCGGTTGCGGCAAGTCCACCTTCCTGCGGTCCATCAACCGGATGCACGAGGTGCTGCCGGGGGCCCGGGTCGAGGGCAGCCTGACCATCGACGAACAGGACATCTACGACCGGGACGTGGACGTCACCGCGGTCCGGCGCATGATCGGCATGGTCTTCCAGCGGCCGAACCCGTTCCCCACCATGAGCATCTTCGAGAACGTGGTGGCCGGCCTGAAGCTCAACGGGGTCCGCAAGAAGTCGATCCTGGAGGACGCGGCCGAGAAGGCGCTGCGCTCGGCGAACCTGTGGGACGAGGTCAAGGACCGGCTGGGCAAGCCCGGCGCGGGCCTCTCCGGCGGCCAGCAGCAGCGGCTCTGCATCGCCCGGACCATCGCGGTCGAGCCGCAGGTCGTGCTGATGGATGAGCCGTGCTCGGCCCTGGACCCGATCTCGACGCTGGCGATCGAGGACCTGATGTTCCAGCTCAAGGACAAGTTCACGATCATCATCGTGACGCACAACATGCAGCAGGCCGCCCGTGTGTCGGACCGGACCGCCTTCTTCTCGATCGAGAAGACCGGCGACCCGGGCCGGCTGATCGAGTACGACAACACCCAGAAGATCTTCAGCAACCCGAGCGTGAAAAAGACCGAGGACTACATCACGGGCCGCTTCGGCTGACCCCCTCCCCCTCCCCCTCCCCCTCCCCTCCCCCTCCCCTCCCCCTCCCCACCTCACACGGCGTCGATCTAGGGAAGATCGCTGTGTTCAAAGATCCACTGACAGCAACAAGCCCTAGATCGACGGGGTGTGGGGGCGCGGCGCGGCGGGCGGGGCGGGGCGGGCGGGTGGTCAGCCCAGTAGGAAGCGGGGCTCGCCGTTCGGCGGGAGGTCCAGGCGCGGGGCGACCGGGGTGGCGGCGTCCCGGTCGGCCGCCGTCCGCGCGACTCCGGCCAGGTCGCCGGCTGCCGCCACCTGGGCCAGCGTGACCAGGGTCGGCGGCAGCATGGTCAGCTCGCCGGCCTCGGCCCGGGCCAGCGCGTCCGCCGGCCGGATCCACAAAGTGTGGTCGGCCTCGCCGGAGACGTCCCGGGTCCGTTGCCCCGCGGGCAGCAGGGCCACGAAGAAGTACGTGTCGAAGCGGCGCGGCTCGAACTCGGGGGTGATCCACCGGCTCCACGGCAGCAGCAGGTCCGATCGAAGCGTGAGCTGGCGGTCGGCGAGCAGCGCCGCGAAGCCCAGCCGGCGCCCTTCCAGGTCTTGGCGGGCCGCCTCCCAGTCGTCGCCGCTGACGTCGCCCACCACGGTCGCCTGGTCCGGGCCGGCGAGCAGCACACCGGCCTCCTCGAAGACCTCCCGGGCGGCGGCGCAGACCACCGCCTGGGCGGCGTCCGGGGCCACTCCGAGCCGGGCCGCCCACTCGTTCGGTGAGGGGCCCGCCCAGCCCAGGTGTGCCTCGGAGTCGGAGCGGTCCACGCCGCCGCCGGGGAAGGCGTACATCCCGCCGAAGGTCATGGCGGCGACCCGACGGATGACGTACACCTCGAAGTCGGTGTCGGTCGGGCGCAGCAGCAACACCGTGGCCGCGACCCGGGGCACCGCCGGGATGCCGCCCTCGGCCTGGAACCGGCGGGCGTGCTCGACCAGGGCGGCCGGGGCGGCGAAGCCATCGCTGTCGATCGTCATGCCGCGAGCCTAGTTGCCGAAGACGCGGCGATCGGGGCGCGCCCAGCCGTGATCGACTCCGTATCGGCGATATCGCGGTATCCCGCCACCAGGACACCCCCACCTCGCCGACACGGAGTTGATCAGGGGCACGCATCCAGGCAAGCCTGGCCGGCTGGCCGGCGGTTCACCTGGCTCGGCTAGCGTTCCAGCATGACTCGTTGGGGCATCCTGGCCACCGGCCACATCGCCAGCCGTTTCGCTGAAGACCTCCGGCTGGTGCCGGACGCCGAGCTGGTCGCGGTCGGCTCCCGTGCCGTCGAGAGCGCGCAGCGCTTCGCCGACACGTACGGCGCGAAGCGCGCGTACGGCTCCTGGGTGGAGCTGGCCGCCGACCCGGAGGTCGACGCGATCTACGTGGCGACCCCGCACTCCGCGCACTACGAGGCGGCGATGACCTGCCTCACCGCTGGCCGCGCGGTGCTGCTGGAGAAGCCGTTCACCCTCGACCTGGCCAGCAGCACCGAGCTGGTGGACACCGCCCGCGCCGCCGGGGTCTTCCTCATGGAGGCCATGTGGATGCGGACGAACCCGCTGATCCTGCACGCGGCCGAGCTGATCGCCGAGGGTGCGATCGGCACGGTGAGCGGCGTCCGGGCCGACTTCGGGGTGTCCGGGCCGTTCCCGCCGGAGCACCGGATGCGGTCCGCGGCACTGGGCGGGGGCGCTCTGCTCGACCTGGGGATCTACCCGATCAGCCTGGCCCACCTGCTGCTGGGAGTGCCGCAGCACATCCGGTCCTGGGCGCAGCTCGGCCCGGAGGGGACGGACGAGAACACTGGGATCCTGTTCGGCTACGACACCGGGGCGCTGGCCACACTGAGCTGCGGCATGGTCGGGGCGAGTGAGCTGTCCGCCTCGATCACCGGCAGCGCGGGCCGGATCGACCTGCCGGAGCCGTTCTTCCGGCCGACTTCGCTGACCCTGCACCGGGCCGGCGCCGAGCCGGAGACGATCGCCGCCGACGGGGTCGGCAACGGCTACCAGTACGAGGCGATCGAGGTGCAGCGCTGCCTGGCGGCGGGGCTGACCGAGAGCCCGCTGGTGCCGCACGCCGCCACCCTCGAGGTGATGGCGCTGCTGGACACGGTCCGCGAGCAGATCGGCGTCCGGTACGTCTAAGCAGAGAAGGCCCCTTGTCACGGCGACCGTGACAAGGGGCCTTTCCTGAAACGGCGGTCAGCCGAAGAGCGGCCGGACCAGCAGGTAGGTGAGGCAGGAGATCAGCGCGGCGGCCGGGAACGTGACGATCCAGGCGATCACGATGTTGCCGGCGACGTTCCAGCGGACTGCGGAGAGCCGCTTGGTCGCGCCCACGCCCATGATCGCCGAGGTGATGGTGTGGGTGGTGGAGATCGGTGCCTTGAGCACCAGGGCGTTGAAGTAGAGCACCGCGCTGGCCACCGTCTCGGCGGCGAAGCCTTCCGGCGGGCCCAGGTCGATGATCTTGCGGCCGAGGGTGCGGATGATCCGCCAACCACCGGCGTAGGTGCCCAGGGCCAGCATCGTCGCCGAGGTCCAGAACACCCAGCCGGGGATGTGTGTCTTGTCGTCCTGGAAGCCGCCCGTGTAGAGGGCGAGGACCACGATGCCCATGGTCTTCGCGGCGTCCTGCATGCCGTGGCCGACCGACATGGCGGCCGCCGAGGCGGTCTGCGCCCACCGGAAGCCCCGGTTGAGCTTGCCCGGCTGCCCCTTCCGGAACAGCCAGAGGATGGCCAGCATCAGCAGATAGCCGAGGGTGAGGCCGACGATCGGCGAGAGCACCATCGGCAGCAGCACCTTCACCCCGATGGTGCCCCACTGCACGATGCCGCCGGCGGACAGCAGGGTCGCGCCGACCAGGCCGCCGAAGAGCGCATGCGAGGACGACGACGGCAGGCCGAAGTACCAGGTGATCAGGTTCCAGGCGATGGCGCCGAGCACACCGGCGAAGACCACCCCGAGGCTGGCGACCCCGGTGGGCAGGGTGACCAGGCCTTCGCCGACGGTCTTGGCGACCCCGGCGCCGAAGTGGGCGCCGACGAAGTTTCCGACCGCGGCGAGCCCGAGGGCGATCCGGGGTGTCAGCGCCCGGGTGGAGACGCTGGTCGCGATCGCGTTGGCGGCGTCGTGGAAGCCGTTGGTGTAGTCGAACGCCAGGGCCACCGCGATCACCGCCAGCACGGCGATGAGTTCGGGGGACACGGGCTCAGGACTCCTTGACGGCGATGGTCTCGACGGTGTTGGCCACGTGCTCGAAGGCGTCGCAGGCGGCCTCCAGCTCGTCGGCGACCTCCTTCATCTTCAGCACCGTCAACGCGTCGTACTCGCCGGAGAAGAGGCGGACGAGCAGCTGCCGGTTGATCCGGTCGCCCTCGTTCTCCAGGCGGTTGCACTCGATCCAGTAGTCCTCAAGGTCCTTCATCGACTTCAGCCGCGGCATCGCGTCGGCGGTCAACTTGGCCTGCTGGTCGAGCACGTTCACCATCTCGTGCAGCTCGCGGGGCAGCGCCGGCAGCTCGGTCAGCCCGTACAGGTAGAGCAGGTCGCCCACCGCTTCCAGGTGGTCCATCACGTCGTCCAGCAGCGAGCCGAGCCGGTAGATGTCCTCCCGGTCGAAGGGCGTGATGAAGGTCGAGTTGATCTTCTTGTACAGGTCGTGGGTGATCTGGTCGCTGTCGTGCTCGACCTCGGTCAGCCGCTCGCTGACCGACTGCACGTCGACGCCGGGCAGGGCCAGTTCGTTCAGCAGCGCGGTGCCCCGGACCAGGTTCTGCGCGGCCCTGGTGAAGAGCTCGTAGAAGGCGCCCTCGGTGGGGCGGAAGGAAAACTTCACAGCACAGACCTCGTCGCGTCGGTGGAAGGGTGGCGGTGCCCAATGAGCGCCCGCCCGGTGAATGCTAGGAAACGGCAGAACCGCGAATTCGGCGGCCCACCCCTGGCCAGGCCTCATTCACCGCTCGTTCACCTGCTGTTCATCTCGGCCGTCCCACCCGCACCCGCTCCCCCAGCAAGCAAGCGCTCCCGCTCGTGCGCCACGTCGAAATCGGCAGCCGGATACCCCAGATCAAGCGTGTCGAACGTCTCCCTCAACAGGTGGGCCACCGCCCAGTCCCGGTACCACTTGCGGTCCGCCGGCACCACGAACCAGGGCGCGGCGTCCGTGGCGCACCTGCTGAGAGCCTCGGCGTACGCGGCCTGGTAGTCGTCCCACCGGGCCCGGGAGTCGACGTCCGAGGGGTTGTACTTCCAGTGCTTGTGCGGGTCGGTGAGCCGTTCGAGCAGGCGCTTACCCTGCTCGGCGTACGAGATGTGCAGCATCACCTTGATCAGGGTCACGCCGTCCCCGGTCAGCTGCCGCTCGAACGAGTTGATGTCGTCATAGCGGGCCCGCCAGGTCGCCTCCGGCACGAGCGAGCCGACCCGGGCGATCAACACGTCCTCGTAGTGCGAACGGTTGAACATCCCGACGTACCCCGCTGGCGGCAGCGCCCGGCGGATCCGCCAGAGGAAGTCGTGCCGCAACTCCTGCGGGGTCGGCGGCCCGAACGAGCGGATGTGCAGGCCCAGCGGGTTCATCGCGCCGGCCACTCGCTTGATCGTGCCGTCCTTGCCACCGCAGTCCATCGCCTGGAGCACCAGCAGCACGCGACGCGCCGGCCGGTCCGACCCGGCATTGGCCATCGCGAAGAGCATCTCCTGCTGCCGGCCCAGCTCGCCGCCGACCAACTCCACCTGCTCGCGGGCCCACGCCTTACGGCGCTCGCCGCGCCCCGCCGTCGCCGGCAGGCCGGGCGTGGACCTCGGGTCGATCGCGCCGAGATCCACCGGTGCGGTGACCCGCAGCAGCTCCCGGACGGAGCCGCCGTTCGGCGCCACGATCTGCCCTTGCTGGGGTGCGCTCATCCACGGATCATCGCCCACCCACAGTCCATCCGCCTGCCGAGGGCACCGCCGGGTGACGGCCGGCCGTCACCCGGGGCTGCCAGCGCGACCCGCCGGCGGCAGGATGTACGCCAGGACGGCGCCGACCGGAAAGGGTGGTGGGTCGTGCGGGACCTGGCGACGGAGTTCGAGGCCGAGCGGAGCCGGCTGCTCGCGGTGGCCCACCGGATGCTGGGCAGCCGCAGCGAGGCGGAAGACGCGGTGCAGGAGACCTGGCTGCGCTACGCCGGGGCGCTCGCCAGCCCAGCGGCTCGCGCCGAGATCCGTGAGCTGTCCGCGTGGTTGACCACCACCTGTGCGCGGATCTGCCTGGACGTGCTCCGCTCGGCCCGGGTCCGTCGGGAGGCGTACCCCGGGCAGTGGCTGCCGGAGCCGGTGGTCAGCCCGTTGGGCACGCCGTCGACCGACGGGTACGCACCCGACCCGGCGGAGCGGGCGGTCCGCACCGACCAGGTCGGCACGGCGCTGTTGGTGGTGCTGGAGCGACTCGCACCGGAGCAGCGCGTCGCCCTCGTGCTGCATGACGTGTTCGCGGTGCCGTTCGCCCGCGTCGCCGACGTGCTCGGCACCACCGAGGTGGCCGCCCGGCAGCTCGCCTCCCGGGCACGTCGGGCGGTCACCGCGCCGGACGTGCCCCGGCATACCGCGGACCCGGCCGAGCAGCGCCGGGTGCTCAGAGCATTCGTCGCCGCCACCGAGTCCGGCGAGCTGGACCAACTGCTCCAGGTGCTCGCGCCGGACGTGGTCTTCGTCGGCGACTCGGGCGGGCACTTCCCCACGGCCCGCCGGCCGGTGGTCGGCGCGAACGCGGTGGGCCGCTTCGCGCTCGGCGTGTTCGGCCGGGCCGGCCGGTACGCACAGCGGTTGGGGGTCCGGCCGGTGCTGGTCGACGGCGTGCTCGGCCTACAGACGGAGACGGTGCACAGCGACGGGCGGCCGATGCGCCTGGTGACCGCATTCGCGGTGGACCAGGGGCGGATCACCGCCATCTACAACCAGTCCAATCCGGAGAAACTGGCCGGCCTGCCGCCGCTGGGTGACGACGACCGCTGGCCACCACGCTGGTGAACCGGCCCGGCCGGGCGTGCGGCGTCAGACCACCAGGGCCAACCACTTGCGGTACGAGGTGGCGAACGGCTCGCTGCCGTCGCCGAGCGCCCCGAACAGCCGGTGGGCCGCCGCTTCGGCCTCGACCACCACGTCGTCCGGGTAGCCGAACCGGGCCCGGTGCTCGGCGAACTCGTCCTCGTCAAGCAGCTCCACGAGGCCGGTGGCCCGACGCCGGACCACGTCCAGGTCCAGGTCGATGAGGTGGACGGTGTCCTCGGATTCCCACTGGGCCGGGGTGGTGATGTCGCAGTAGACCTCGCTGGTGCGGGGCGGCGGGTTGAACATGGCCGTCCACCAGGCGCGATGCGGCACCAGCAGCACGAACGGAATCTTCTCCACCGACGGCCGGCCGTGGTAGACCGACTGGGTGCCTTCGGGCACGCCGAGCCAGACGCCGAGGTCGTCCTCGGTGAGGCGACGGGCCGGGTAGTCGCGGTGGGCGCTGCCGTCGTACTTGCGGTAGATCACTCGGACCACGTCGCTCGGCATGATTCGCACCCTAACCGATACTGCCCACGCGTCGTAGCGCGGCCGTAACCGGACGGCACCGACCACGCCGACCCGCCCAGCCGACATCGCGCCACGCGGCGGATGGGCGCAGCCGGTGTCTGCGGCGACGGGTACCGTCGCACGGTGACTCCGCCCCGCACCGCCACCGGTTCCGCCACCCCGTCGGCCCGTGCCGGGAGCCGGCGGCGGGGTGCCCGGCCCAGCGGCACGGAGCTGCTGGCGGCGGCGGTCGGCGCGGTGCCCGGCGGCGCGGAACGCCCCGGCCAGCAGCAGATGACCACCGCGATCGAGGAGTGTGTGGCCAGCCGCGAGCATCTGCTCGTACAGGCGGGCACCGGCACCGGCAAGTCGCTGGCCTACCTAGCGCCAGCGCTCACCGTGGACGGCCCGGTGGTGGTCTCCACCGCCACCCTGGCATTGCAGTCCCAGCTGGTCGACCACGACCTGCCCCGGCTGGCCGACGCGGTCGAGCCGCTGCTCGGGCGCCGGCCCACCTTCGCGGTGCTCAAGGGACGCCACCACTACCTCTGCCTCGCTCGCCTGGACAACTCCACCGAGGAGGAGCCGGAGGACACCCTCTTCGACGCCCCGGCCGCTCGTCCCGGCGGGGGGACGAAGTGGCTCGGTGAGGCGGGCCGGCTGGGCAAGCAGGTCGAACGGCTGCGCGACTGGGCCGAGAAGACGGCCACCGGCGACCGGGACGAGCTGGACCCGGGCGTCGACGATCAGGCCTGGCGGCTGGTGTCGATGCCAGCCCGGGAGTGCGTCGGGGCGACCCGGTGCCCGTTCGGGCAGGAGTGCTTCGCCGAGGCGTCGCGGGCCCGGGCCCGTGAAGCCGACATCGTGGTGACCAACCACAGCCTGCTCGCGGTCGACATGCTCGCCGACCGGCACATCGTGCCGCCGCACAAGCTGCTCATCGTCGACGAGGCACACGAGCTGGCCGACCGGGTCTCCTCCGCGGCCCAGGCGGAGCTGGTGCCGGAGCTGATCGACAGGTCCACCCGACGTGCCCGCCCTCTGCTGCGGCCGGAGACCGCCGAGGCGCTCACCGCGGCTGGCGACGCCCTCGCGGTCGGGCTGGCCGAGGCGCCGGCCGGGCGGCTCACCGCCGGGCTGCCGACGCCACTGCGGGAGGCGTGCACGCTGCTCGACGCGGCGACCCGTTCCGCGCTGGACGCGATCGGCGAGATCAAGTCCGACGACTCCGACCCGGTCCGCAAGCAGCAGGCCAAGGCTGCGCTGGACGAGCTCTCCACCACCGCGCAGCGGCTGCTGGAGGAGGCCGACCACGACGTGGCCTGGGTGGAGAAGAACGACAGCGGCAGTCGGCGGGCACTGGTGGTCGCGCCACTGTCGGTGGCCGGCACCCTCGCCACCCACCTGTACGACGAACGCACCGTCGTCGCCACCTCGGCGACCCTGGCGCTGGGCGGCCGTTTCGACACGGTGGCCCGCGCCCTCGGGCTGGACGCGCCGCCGGTCCCGGCGTCTCCGGCCGCCGCCGCGCTGGCCGCCCGCACCGGCCCGGGTCGCCCCGCCGCCGAGACGCCGGGCCGACGGCTGGCCGCCGACGCCATTCCGGGTGCCACCGTCCCGGCGACCGAAGGCCCGGGCTGGCGGTCGCTGGACGTGGGGTCGCCGTTCGACTACGCCCGGCAGGGCATCCTGTACGTCGCCGCGCACCTGCCCCGCCCCAGCGTCTCCGGGCTGCCCGAGGCTGCCGGAGAGGAGCTGCTCGCGCTGGTCGAAGCACTCGGTGGTCGTACTCTCGGGCTCTTCTCCTCCCGGCGGGCCGCGCAGCAGGCGGCGGAGCTGCTGCGCGCGCGGACCGACCTGCCGGTGCTGCTGCAGGGTGAGGAGTCGCTGCCGTTGCTGGTCCGGCGATTCCGCGAGGAGCGTGCCAGCTGCCTGTTCGGGGTGATGTCGCTCTGGCAGGGGGTGGATGTGCCGGGTGACGCGTGCCAGCTCGTGGTCATCGACCGGCTGCCCTTCCCACGACCGGACGAGCCGCTGGCGGCGGCCCGCGCCGCCGCTGTGGACGCGGGCGGGGGCTCCGGCTTCTCCGCGGTCAGCGTGCCGATCGCGGCGGTGCGGCTGGCTCAGGGCGTGGGCCGGTTGATCCGGGCGACCGGCGACCGGGGGGTGGTCGCGGTACTCGACTCCCGGCTGGAGACGGCCCGCGGCTACGGGCCGTTCCTGCGCCGCTCGCTGCCACCGTTCTGGTACACCACCCGTCCCGAGGTGGCCCGTGGCGCCCTGCAACGTCTGGCCACTTCCTGACGGCCGGGTCCTTGCCGTCGTCCCGGCTGCACGCTCCCAAGATCGCGCAACATCAAGGAAAGAGTGGCCTCCAGTCAGCGGGAGGCCACTCTTTCCAGGAAACTGCACGATCTGCACCGCGACGACGGCGCCGCGCGGTGTGTCAGGGCGCCTGCGCGGCGACGACCACGGCGTCGGGCGGGGTGTCCGGGACCGTTCGGGCGGCCAGCCGGCGGACGGCGGTGTTCAGCACTGCGATGAGCGGCACCGAGACCAGCGCGCCGGTAATGCCGGCGAGGACGACCCCAGCGGCGATGCCGATGATGACCGCGAGCGGGTGGAGGGCGACCGCCCGCCCCATGATCAGCGGCTGGAGCACGTGCCCCTCGATCTGCTGCACACCGATCACGGCACCAAGAATGATCAACGCGGTGACCGGCCCGCTGTCGACCAGCGCCACCAACACCGCCACGCCACCGGAGAGCGCCGCACCGACGATCGGGATGAACGCGCCGAGGAAGACCAGCGCGGCCAGCGGGAAGGCGAACGGGATGTCGAATACGACCAGGAAGATGCCGATGCCGACCGCGTCGATGAAGGCGACCAGCACGGTCGCGCGAACGTAGGCGACAAGCGTCTGCCAGGAGGCGCGGCCCGCGTCGTCCACCTTCCACCGGGCGGCCACCGGCAGCAGCCGGACGAGGAAGCGCCAGATCCGGTTGCCGTCACGCAGGAAGAAGAACGTCGCGAAGAGCACCAGCAGCGTGCCGGTCAGCACCTCGGCCAACGTCGCGGCGGTGCTCAGCGCACCACTGGTGAACTTCGAGGTGTTGTCGTTGATCCAGCCCTGCGCCTCGTCGATGTACCGGTTGAGCTGGGTGTCGGAGAGGTGCAGCGGGCCTGTCTTCAGCCAGTTCTGGATCTGCCGGACGCCCTCCGAGGACTTCTCGCTCAGCTCGGGCACACCGCGAATGAACTCGTTGACGACCAGCGTCAGCGTGCCGATCACCCCGGCCAGGCCACCGACCAGCACCACCGCCGTCGCCAGCGACCGGGGCAGTCGAGCCCGCAGCAGCCAGCCCACCGCCGGCGCGAGCAGCGCGGAGAGCAGCAGCGCGATGGCCAGCGGGATGATCACGATCTTGATCGTGCCGACGACCCGGAGTAGTGCCCAGGCCACCACACCGATCACGATCAGTCGCCAGCACCACGCGGCGGCGATCCGCAGACCGTGCGGGACGTCCGCGTCGTCCCGGCTGGAGGTCGAACTGTGCAGGTCCACCGGAGGCTCCGCGCCGACGACCGTGGCCGTCGGCGGTGCGGGCGGCCCCGGCACGGCTGGCGAAGCCACCCGGGCCGACTCCGACGCGTCGCTCAGCGCGTCATTCGACGAGCTCTCGTCAGCGCGGACCGACGCCCGTCCCGACTGGTAGGCACGGCGGAGCCGTCCGCGTACTCGCTCGAAGCGGCTCAAGCGCACCTCCTGGCAGAAGAAACGGTCCGCCCACAACGACAGGTCGGACAGCATACGTCCGTTCCTGACACCGTAGGGCAGTTCCGCCACACATTGCCCCGCGCACCTCCGGCGTAACCACCGGCAGCCCGTCGTCGGCCGCACGGTAGCGTCTGCGGCGTGACCGCCGACAACGATCTCGACGCCGGCCTGCCGATCCGTCTGCTGCATGACCGCGTGCTGGTCCGCATGGAGGGCAGCGAGGGCGAACGTCGCTCCACCGCTGGCATCGTCATCCCGGCGACCGCCGCGGTCGGCAAGCGCCTCGCGTGGGCCACCACGGTCGGGGTCGGGCCGAACGTTCGTGCCATCGTCTCCGGCGACCGAGTGCTCTTCGACCCGGACGACCGCTCCGAGGTCGAGCTACACGGCCGCGGGTACGTGCTGCTGCGGGAGCGGGACGTGCACGCCGTGGCCGCCGAGCGGATCGAGAACGACTCCACCGGCCTCTACCTCTGACGCACCTCCCCCAGCCGCGCCGTTTGCCCGGCCGCACGACGGGAAGCCATCCGGCGACCGTGGCCCTGGGGAGGGACGATGCCGGTATTCGTGAAGAAGCTGTTGACCTGGGGCAGTGTCGCGTTCCTGATCTACTTCATGGCCTTCCGGCCGGACGGCGCGGCGCAGATGTTCAAGGCGATCGGTGCCGCGCTGATCGCAATGTTCCAGGGCTTCGGTGATTTCCTCACCACCCTGATGACCTGAGCCGCAAGCCGCCAGCCGTCAGGGGTGACCGGGCGGCCAGGGCGCCCCCGGCCGCAGGCCGGGCCAGCCGGGCGGGGCGTAGCCCACCGGAGGCGGAGCAGAGGCCAGCACCACCGGGATCGGCACCACCGGCTCGTCCGGCGCCGCGACCGGACGCTGGGTCCCGTCCGGGAAGCGCAGGTGGTAGCGGCTGCCGTCCCAGACCCCGACCGGGGCCTGCGGGTCCCGACCCACGAAGAACGACCGGTACGCGCTGATCGCGTCCAGCAGCTCACGCTCCTCGCGGGCGGTCCGCTCCTGATCGGCGGGTTTGCGGTCCAGGCCGCGCAGTGTCCCGTCGCGCAGCAGGGCCAGCCGGGTGGCGGCGAACTGGTAGCCGCGCATCGCCCGCACCCCGGCGTCCCCAGCCACCCGCCGGGCCCAACTGCGGGCCGCGTGTCGCCTGCCGAGGCTGCTCAGGGCGGCCACCTCGGGCGGGCTCAGCCAGCCGGCGCGTACGTAGTCCGGCAATGTCCGCTCCGTGAGCCGCCCCTCCCAGGCGCGCAGCCACACCGCGAGCCCCACCATGCCGAAGAAGACCGGCACCATCAGGCCCAGGAAGCCGTACAACATGATCACTGTCTCGCCGGTGGCCTGGGTCAGCGTGGGCAGCAGGTTCCACGTGCCGTGCAGCATCATCGCCAGCAGCAGGCCGCCGATCGGGGCGAGCAGCCGGACCCGCCGGTCGGCCGTCCGGGCCGCGATGCCCAGCCCCACACCGGTCATCGAGGTGAAAAGCGGATGGGCGAACCCGAACAGCAGGATCCGTACGATGAAGATCGCGATGACCTGCTGCGTGCCGGTCGCCGGGCCATACCGGTCCGCGCCGGTCGCATAGCCGTAACCGCCCAGGTAGAGGATGTTCTCCACCATGGCGAAGCCGACCGCCGAGAGCCCGCAGTAGACCAGGCCGTCGGTGATCCCGGACCACTCACGGCGGCGGAACACCAGCAGCAGGATCGGGCCCAGGGCCTTGGTCAGCTCCTCGATGAACGGCGCGACCAGCACCCCGGTGAGTGCGGACGGCAGGCCCCAGTCGGCGAAGCGGTTGGCGGCGAATTCGTTCACCGTGAGCGAGGCGGCGGTGGAGACGAACGCACCCCAGGCGAAACAGAAGATCAGATACTTCAGCGGTTCCGGTTCGTACCGGTCCAGCCAGAGGAAGCAGGCGACCAGCACCGGCACCGGCAGGATGGCGGCGACCACCCCGATCAGCAGGGCCTGCACGCCGAGCGACTGGCCGAGCGTGAAGACCATGAACACCGCGCAGGCGGCGATGAACAGCACCACCCCGGCCAGCACCAGGAACCGCCGCCAGCCCAGTCGGCGTAGCGGCATCCGGGGCGCCTCGCCGACGGACGGGGCTGCGGGTGCGGGCGACGACGGCAGCGGTGAACCGGGCGGGGTGTCGGCCATGCGGTCAGCGTAGCCATCCATTGCCGGCTGGTCCGCTCGCATCCACAGCCGCTATGCTGCTGGCTGGTCACGAGCGCCAGCATCAAGCCCCGGCTTGCTGGCCGGCAACCCTCGTCGAGTTCGCGGTGGGGTGCCCCGGGTGATGACCGGGCCCAGCCCGATCGGTGCGCTGGGCAAGCGCGGACCCCGTCCCGACTGTGCACCCGGGGTCCCTGACCCCGGAGGTTCCGGCGTGTCCGTCACCCTCGTTCCCTCGCTGCCCACCCGCTTCGACACCGCGCCCGCAGCGGCCCCGTCGCGGCCGCTCGACGTCCTCGGCGTACCGGGCGAGATCAACCTGGACTACGCGGCGAGCGCGCCGTGCGCGCGGGCCGCCGCCGACGCGGTGGCGGAGCTGCTGCCCTGGTACGCCAGTGTGCACCGTGGCGCGGGAGCGCTGTCCCGGCGCTGCACCCTGGAATACGAGCAGGCCCGGCAGACGGTCGGCGACTTCTTCGGCGCCCGCGCCGACGATCACGTGATCTTCACCCGCAACACCACTGACGCGCTCAACCTGCTGGCCCGGGCGCTGCCGGCCGGCACGACCGTGGTCACCAACGCCTCCGAGCATCACGCGAACCTGCTGCCCTGGCCGCGCGGCTCCGTCCGGCTCCCGGTGCCCACCGGCCCGGACGGGGCGGTACGCGACCTCGCCGCCGCCCTCACCGAGCTGCGCCGGGGCAGCAGCCCGGCGCTGCCGGTGCTGGTCGCGGTGACCGGTGCGAGCAACGTGACCGGTGAGCGGTGGCCGGTCGCCGAGCTGGCCCGGGTGGCCCACCGGCATGGGGCCCGGATCGTGCTCGACGCCGCGCAACTCGCCCCGCACGCCCCGGTCGACCTGCTCACGCTCGACGTCGACTACCTGGCCGTGTCCGGCCACAAGCTGTACGCGCCGTTCGGTGCGGGGGTGCTGATCGGCCGCGCGGACTGGCTGGACGCCGCCCCGCCCTACCTGGCCGGTGGCGGCGCCACCAGCCACGTGGGGTCAGCCACGCACGACGTGACCTGGGCGACCGGCCCGGCGCGGCACGAGGGCGGCACCCCGAACCTGCTCGGCGCGGTGGCACTGGCCGCGGTGTGCGCGGCGCTCGACGAGGCGGACCGGGCCGCGCTGGCCGCCCACGAGCAGGCGCTGCTGACCCGGCTGCGGACCGGCATCGCCGCCCTGCCGCACGTGGTGGAGTTGCGCACGTTCGGCCCGGACGCGCCCCGCGTCGGCATCGTCTCGTTCGTGGTCGCCGGGTGGGATTCCGCCGACGTGGCCACGCGGCTGGCCGCCGAGCACCGGATCGGCGTACGCGACGGGCTGTTCTGCGCCCACCCGCTGGCACGGCGCCTGCTCGCCGAGGCGGCGGGGCGAACCGGCCGGCAGGACCTGCCGCCCACCGCGCTGCGCGCCAGCATCGGCCTGGGCAGCACGGCCGCTCAGGTGGACCGGCTGCTCGCCGCGCTCGCTGCCTTGGGCTGAGGGCGGGCGGCGCGCCGCAGAACCGGTCAGCCGACCGGTGGGGCGGTGGGCGGCTTCGGCGGCTCGCCCGGCTCGGCCGGTTCACCGACCGGCCGCTCCTGCTCCCCGAAGGCGGTGCGGATCCACCGGTTCGCCTCCTCCTGCTCGATCCCGGAGGCCACCAGCAGGTCGCTCGCGGTGGTCCGGATCTGGGCGACCACCACGCTGCCCGAGAAGCCGACCCCGGCGCCATACGCCCGGCCGGCTTCGCTGACCGCCCGCAGGGACCGCTCCCTGGACTTCTCCGGCTCCTCACCGGCGGCGAACTCGTGCTTGAGCAGCCGGACCGACTCGGCGAGGTGGCCGATGGCGTCCGGCATCGGATCGGGCACCGGCTCCTCGTCCTCGATCTGCGTCACGGCCCGGCGGATCAGCGTGCCGGTGTTGCGCATCGCCCGGTCGATCGGGTCGGCCGCCTCCGCATAGTGGGTCAACTCGTCGCGCCGATGCCAGCGGGCCGGGGAGAGTGTTGAGGTCTCCTTCGCCCCCTCGATCGCCTCGGCCAACGTGGCCAGCTCCTCCTTGTTGTTGCGCAACCGTTCGAGCGCCTGCTGGATGCTGGCCCGGTCCCGGTTGCGCAGCCCATCGGCGGTGGCGTCGAGCTGGGTGGCGAGCAGGTCCAGCGCCGGACGGGCGGCCCGGTTGATCACCCGGAGCGGGTTCAGTGGCAGCAGCACCGCCGTGACCAGCAGCGCGATTCCACCGCCGAGGAACGCGTCGACGAAGCGCGGGATCTCCAGATCCTTGGTGGAGGGGCTCAACGTCACGATCAGCACCGCCGTGGCCGCCGCCTGGATGACGATGGCCACGCTGGCCCCGGCGAAGATGGTGAGCAGGATCGCCACCGTCACCACCAGGCCGAGCTGCCACGCCCCGGTGCCGAGCAGGTAGATCAGGAAATCGCCGATGGCCACCCCGATCGCCACCCCGACGATCAGCTCCACGGTCCGGCGGAACCGCTGCCCGACCGACGCGGCCAGGGTGCCGACCGCCGAGATCGGCGCGAAGACCGGCTGCGGGTTGCCGAGCAACCGGTACGAGACGAAGTACGCCAGCCCGGCCGCCAGCCCGGCCTGCACGGCCAGCCCGCCGGCCATCCGCACCCGGTGCAGCCGGTCGTGCAGGGTGGCCCGGCCGCGATGCCGCAGTTCCTCGGTGGCCTCGGCGATCCGTGCCCCGTCGATGTCCACCAGCCCTTGGCGCAGCGCGGTACGTCGCACCACTGGAGGTCGGTTGTCCCGGGCCACGGCCATGGGCGCGACTACCCGTGGGAGGCGTGATGATTCCTCCCGCACCACGCACCCCGGCGTGATGCGGCAGACTCGGGCGGTGGCTGATCTGCTGGATCGATGGCGGGCGGCGGCCCGGGGCGCAGGTGCGAGGCCGGACGCGGAGTCGACCCGGGCCGGGGAGCAGCTGCTCGCCCGGTGGCGGGAGCCGCACCGGCACTACCACACGGTGGCCCACCTGACCGCGGTCCTCGACGTGGTGGACCAGCACGCCGGGCTGACCGACCGGGTCGACGTGGTCCGGCTGGCGGCCTGGTGCCACGACGCGGTCTACGACCCGCGGGCCGCCGGCGACGCCAACGAACAGGACAGCGCCGCGCTGGCCGAAAGCGTGCTCGCCGGGCTCGGAGTGCCGGCATCCGCGGTGGCCGAGGTGCGCCGGCTGGTGCTGCTCACGGCCGGGCACGCGGTGGCACCGGGCGACCGGAACGGTGCCCTGCTCTGCGATGCGGACCTCGCCGTGCTGGCCGCGCCGCCTGCCACGTACGACCGTTACGCGGCGGCCATCCGGCGGGAGTACGCCCATGTGCCCGAGCCCGCCTTCCGGGCCGGTCGGGCTGCGGTGTTGACCAGCCTGCTGGCGCTGCCCGCGCTGTTCCAGCTGCCGCCGCTGGTCAGTCGGTGGGAGGAGCCCGCCCGGGACAACGTGCGCCGCGAGCTGGCCACGCTCATGGGGCCGTCGGCTGACGCGGGCTGACCAGGTGCTTCGGGCGACGCAGCCCGGCGGCGCGGAGCAACCGGACCAGCTCCCGGCTCGGCACCACCTGGGCACCCAGCCACACCGCCGCCGCGAACCGGTCGGCCGGGATGTCGTAGTGGTCCCGGTCGAAGCCGCGCCGGGGAGCGCCGAGTGCCTCAGCGAAGGCGTGCAGCTCGGCGTACGAGACGTCGCTGATCAGGTGCGACCAGAGCCGACCACGCCACGGCCAGGCAGGCCGGTCCAGATAGAGCATGGCGCCCAAGCTATCCCGCGCAGTGGATCATGTTGATGATCGGCCGTCGGCGACCTAGCCTCGGCTGCATGGCCCCCACCACTCTCCTCGACGACCTGCGCGCCGCGCTCGGTGACGACGCCGTGC
This sequence comes from Micromonospora sp. NPDC005291, assembly GCF_040607415.1. NCBI lineage: Bacteria > Bacillati > Actinomycetota > Actinomycetes > Micromonosporales > Micromonosporaceae > Micromonospora > Micromonospora sp. NPDC005291. Next base: position 127,407 of record NZ_JBEXGR010000007.1, on the reverse strand, counting down.
TCACCGACCCGGACCTGCTGCGCATGCACCAGCGGGACGAGGCCGACCTCTGCGCCGCCGGAACGCCGCTGGTGGTGACCCGCCCGCGCAACACCGAGCAGGTGGTCGCGGTGGTCCGGGCGGCGGCGCGGCACGGCGTACCGGTGGTGCCGCAGGGCGCGCGGACCGGGTTGGCCGGCGCGGCGAACGCAGTGGACGGCGCGGTGGTCCTCAGCACCGTCGCGATGGACGAGATCCGGGAGATCGACCCGGTGAGCCGGATCGCGGTGGTCCAACCGGGGGTGGTCAACGCGGCACTGGCCGGCGCGGTGGCCAGGCAGGGGCTCTGGTACCCGCCCGACCCCGGATCCTGGGAGTCGTCCACGATCGGCGGCAACGTGGCCACCAACGCGGGCGGCATGTGCTGTGTGAAGTACGGCGTGACCACCGAGTACGTGCTCGGCCTGGAGGTGGTGCTCGCCTCCGGTGAGGTGCTGCGCACCGGCCGGCGTACGGCCAAGGGGGTGGCCGGTTACGACCTGACCCGACTCTTCGTCGGCTCGGAGGGCACCCTCGGGGTGATCACCGAGGTGACGGTGGCGTTGCGGCCCGCACCGGCCGACTCGCTGACCCTGGTGGCGGTCTTCCCGTCCACCGCGGCAGCCGGCGCGGCGGTGGCCGCGATCGCGGCCCGTGGGCTCACCCCCAGCCTGCTGGAGTTGCTGGACCAGACCCACCTGCGGGCGATCGAGGCGTACCAGCCGATGGGGCTGCGGACCGACGCGCAGGCCCTGCTGCTGGCCGCCGCGGACACCGGCACCCGGGCGGCGGACGACCTGGCCGCCCTGGCCGAGGTGTGCGAGGCCGCTGGCGCCGACGAGGTCTACGCGGCCACCGACGCGGTGGAGGCGGCGGCACTGCTACAGGCCCGGCGGCTGGCGCATCCGGCGATGGAGAAGTTCGCGGCCGAGGCCTACCCGGGCGGTAACGGCGGTCTGGTCATCGACGACGTGGCGGTCCCGCGCGGCTCGCTCGCGGCCCTGCTGGACGGGGTGGCCCGGATCGCGGCGGAGTGCGAGGTGCCGATCGGCGTGGTGGGGCACGCCGGGGACGGCAACATGCACCCGAACATCGTGGTCGACCGGGCCGACCCGGCGAGCGTGGAGCGGGGTCGGCGGGCGTTCGACGAGATCATGCGCCTCGGCCTGGACCTGGGCGGCACCTGCACCGGGGAGCATGGGGTGGGGCTGCTCAAGCGGGACTGGCTGGCCCGGGAGATCGGGCCGGTGGGCGTCCGGGTGCACCAGGCGATCAAGTCGGCGCTGGACCCGGCCGGTCTGCTCAACCCCGGCAAGGTGCTCTGACCCGCGCACCCTGCTGTGACCCGCGCACCGGCGCGGCGGGTCAGCCGTTGACTTCGGCCGGGGTCGCCTGGGTGAGCAGCAGCAGGATCTCCCCGGCGACCGCCGTGCGCTCCTCGCCCGGGCAGTCCTGCGAGGTGATCAGCCCGGTGGAGGTGAGCAGGCTGGACGTCAGCGCGTCGATGCAGGTCGTCCGGTACTTCCGGGCCTGATCGGTCTCGGTGGCCAGCACCGGGTTGGCGAGCAGCACCTGGAGCCGTTCGGCCAGCTCGGGGGCGAGCGTGCCCCGGGAGGTGACCCCGTCACCGGCGCAGTCGAGGCACTGCCACGCGCCGTCCCGCTCGACGCTCAGGGTGCGCAACGGGCCGTCGGCGCCGAGCCGCTGAAGCAGGCTGACCTGGCCGGCGGCGACCGTGGTGGGGATCTCCAGCTGTGGTCCGCCACCCGCCGCGCCAGCGGACGGTTGCGCCGCCGGCGTGCCCGCCGCGTCCCGGTCGAGCAGCGAACACCCGGTCAGGACACCGACGAGCGCGGCGGCAAGAAGAGGTGCGAGCAGACGAGGACGCGGGCGGGAAAGCACGCGCGGAAACCTACCCCACCGTAGGTAACACCGAAACCACCATCCGGGTTGGTATCGATAGTTACCCCTCGGTAACGTTACAATTCGTCACCGAGTGGACGGACGCAGCTCAGCCTGATCGTCGTCGCCACCCCGATCGGCCGCGTAACCCCGGACATCCGGAGCGCCGAGCCGGGCCGCGTCCGCCGCGGCGTCGTCCGGCATCAGCTGGGACTGCCGCTCCGCCTCCACCCGGACGCGGTAGTGCTCGACCTCGCGCGCCCGGGTGGCCGCGTCCCAACCGAGCACCGCGCCCATCAGCTCGGCGGTGTGCTCCGCCGACTCCAGCCCTCGATGGCTGGTCTCGAACGAGATCCGGGTCCGGCGGGTCAGCACGTCCTCCAGGTGCAGCGCACCCTCGGCCCGCGTCGCGTAGGCGACCTCCGCCGCCAAATACTCCGGGGCACCGGCCAACGGGGAGCCGAGCAACGGATCGGCATTGATCAGCCCCAGCAGGTCCAGGGTGAGGGTGCCGTACCGCTCCAGCAGGTGCTCCACCACGCCCACCGGCACGCCATGCCGGCGGGCCAGGTCGGCCCGGTCCCGCCACATCGCCGGGAACCCGTCGGCACCGAGCAGCGGCAGGTCGGCGGTACGCGACGAGCGGGCGCCGCCGAGCCGGCGGGCCGCGCGGTCGACCACGTCGGAAGCCATCACCCGGTACGTCGTGTACTTGCCTCCGGCAACCAGCAACAGCCCAAGCATCGGCTCGAACACGGCGTGCTCACGGGAGAGCTTCGAGGTGGAGTCGGCCTCGCCGGCCAGCAACGGCCGCAGCCCCGCGTACACGCCCTCGATGTCGGCGGTGGTCAACGGCCGGTCCAGCACGGTGTTGACCTGCTGCAACAGGTAGTCGATGTCGCGGGCCGAGGCCGCCGGGTGGGACCTGTCCAGCCGCCAGTCGGTGTCCGTCGTGCCGATGATCCAGTGCCCGCCCCACGGGATGACGAAGAGCACCGAACGCGCCGTACGCAGGATGAGCCCCGTCTCGCCGGTGATCGCCGAGCGGGGCACCACGAGGTGCACCCCCTTCGAGGCGCGCACCCGGACGCCGGGGCGCAGGCCCACGTCGTTGAGCATCCGGGACATGTCGTCGCTCCACACCCCGGTGGCGGCGATGACGGTGCGGGCCTGCACCTCGAACTCCGCGTCCGGTGAGCCGGCCGGCGCCTCCAGGTCGCGAACCCGTACGCCGGTCACCTCCCGCGCCTGCCGGATCAGCCCGACGGCGCGGGCGCTGCTCACCACCGTGGCGCCGAGGCTGGCCGCGGTGCGGGCCAGGGTGACCACCAGCCGAGCGTCGTCGACCTGCCCGTCGTAGTAGCGGATCGCCCCGGCCAGCGCGTCGGCCCGCAGGCTCGGGAAGATCCGCCGCGCCCCCTCCCGGGTGAGGTGCCGGTGCAGCGGCATGCCCCGGCCGCCACCGAAGAGACCGGCGAAGGCGTCGTAGGCGGCCACACCGGCGCCGTAGTACGAGCGGCGGAAGATCCGGGCGGGCACGTCCCGCAGGCCCCGCCCAGCCGGCAGCGGCACCAGGAACGGCACCGGCCGTACCAGGTGCGGCGCGAGCCTGGTCGCCAGCAGACCCCGCTCGGTCAGCGCTTCGTGGACCAGGTGGAACTCCAACTGTTCCAGGTAGCGCAGCCCACCGTGGATGAGCTTGCTGGATCGGCTGGAGGTGCCCGCGGCGAGGTCGCGCGCCTCGACCAGGGCCACCTTCAGGCCCCGGGATGCCGCGTCCAGGGCGGCTCCGGCACCGGTCACTCCACCACCGATGACGAGCACGTCGAAGCGCTCGGCGCGCAGTCGGCGCAGGTCGGACGCACGGCGGACGGGCGAGAGCTGACCGGCGACGGATCGGGAGATATTGGGGTCACGCACCCGTCCACCGTAACCGTCGCGCCAACGTGTCGACATTCGCCGCCCGCCCCGTACTGTGCGAGTCATGCAGGTCGGGCCTCCGTCACCCGTTGGTCAAACGCCGCCCCACCCGCTGCCGCCGGGCCGGGCCAGCCCGTGGCCGGTGGTCGCTGCCGTGCTGGTCGGCGGCTGGACGGTTGCGGTCACCGTGGCCACCCAGGCCGGTGGCTGGGTCACCGACCAGGTGCTGCTGGGCTTCGGACGGGACCGCGTCGGCTGGCTCTGGCCGGCGCTGGCCCTGGCCACCGTCGTGTTGGTGGGCACACCCGCCCTGCTGCTGGCCGTACTGCCCCGGTCGGCCACGGTCCGGGCCAGCGGGCGGGTCTGGCTCGTCGGTGCGCTGGCACTCGGGGTGCTCACGCTGCTGCGGGTGGTGCCGCCGGCGCACCACGAGGTGTACCTCGCCGGGCTGGCCGGCGCGGCGGTGCTCACCGCGCTCGCCGTGCGGTGGTCGACGCGCCGATGGGCGTACCCCGGAGCGGCCGGCTTTGTCGTCGGCGCGGCACCCACCGGGAACGGCGACGCCGCGCGGCCCGAGGCCGCCGGAAGCCCGGAGCCGGTTGGAAGCCAGCGGGGGTTGCGTCGGCCCGGCCCGGTGCCGCTGCTCGCGGTCGCCGCCGGGTTGGCGCTGCTCCTGCCGTGGGCCTGGCTGGGTGCGCTCGGCGGGCTCCTGGAGACCGCGCTCGCACTCCTGGCGGCCGCCGCGCTCGGGGTGCTGGCCGCGACGCTGCTGAACGCCACCTTCTGGTCCCGGTTCACGGTCGGCAGGCCGCCTCGGCCTGCTCGGCTGGTGCTGGTCGGAGGCCTGGTCTCCGGGCTGGCGCTGCTGCTGCTCGCGGCCGGCACCGGTCAGTCCGGCGCGCAGTTGCCCGCGCTCCTGACCCTGCCGCCAGTGGGTTTCGCGCTGGCCGCGCTGTGGGCCGCGACGTGGCGGCCCGGCGCCGACCCGGCCGACGCCACACGCGCTGGTCGAGCGGCGACGGGCTGGCTCGTGGGCCTGGCCGCACTCGGCCCGTTGGCCTTCACCGACCCCGAAGAGATCAGCCTGCTGCTGGTCGGCACCCGGGACGTGCCGTTCTGGGTGGCAGCCGCCGCCGGTGCCGGGCTCGCCGTCGCCGTCCTGGTCGCCATCGGGTACGGAGTGCTGCTCGCCCGGCCGGCGGCACGCACCCCGAGCCGTCGGGCCGCAGCGGTGGCAGCCGTGGTGCTGCTGGCGGCGTTCGGCGTGGTCGACCTCGGCCCCGGCCAGCCCGGCCTGTACGGCGAGCGGCTGCTCGTGGTGCTGCGCGCACAGGCCGACCTGACCGGTCTACCGGCGGGCGCACCGGGTCGGGCCGGGCGGGACGCTCGCGCGGGGGAGGTCTACCGGCGGCTGGTGACGACCGCCGAGCAGAGCCAGGCCGACCTGCTCCGGGGGCTGACCCGGCTGCGGCTCGACCCGGTGCCGTTCTATCTGGTGAACGCGGTCGAGGTGGACGGCGGCCCGGCGGTACGGGCCTGGCTCGCCCGCCGACCCGAGGTGGCCCGGGTGCTGGTGAGCCAGCGCCTGCGGCCACTACCCGCCCCGGCCGGGGAGAGCCGGGGCACCGCGCCCGCGCCCACCGGCCCGGAGTGGAACATCCGCCAGATCGGCGCCGACCGGGTGTGGTCCCAGCTCGGGGTGACCGGCACGGGCATCGTGGTGGGCAGCTCGGATTCCGGGGTGGACGGCACCCATCCGGCGCTGCGAGCCGGGTTCCGTGGCGGGGACGACTCCTGGTACGACCCGTGGGACGGCACCCGGAGCCCGACCGACCAGGGCGGGCATGGCACCCACACGGTGGGCAGCGCGGTCGGTCGGGGCGGCATCGGGGTCGCACCGGACGCGCAGTGGGTGGGCTGCGTCAACCTGGACCGCAACCTGGGCAGTCCCGCGTACTACCTGGATTGTCTCCAGTTCATGCTGGCGCCCTTCCCGGCCGGCGGCGACCCGTTCACCGACGGCCGTCCGGAGCGGGCCCCACAGGTGCTGACCAACTCGTGGGGCTGCCCGCCCATCGAAGGTTGTGACCCGCAGGCACTGCGACCGGCCACGGCCGCACTGGACGCCGCCGGAATCTTCGTGGTCGCCGCCGCCGGCAACACAGGCCCGTGGTGCGCGTCGATCGACGACCCGCCCGCGCCGTACGCGGACGTGCTGACCGTGGGCGCGGTGGACGCGCAGCGCCGGGTCGCCGAGTTCTCCTCGCGCGGACCGGTTCCGGGCGGCACGGGTAAGCCGGACGTACTGGCACCGGGTGTGGGTGTGGTGTCTGCCATGCCGGGCGGCACGTACGCCGCGCTGGACGGCACCTCGATGGCGACCCCGCAGGTGGCCGGGGTGGTCGCGCTGATGTGGTCGGCGAACCCGGCGCTGGTCGGCGACGTGACCCGGACCCGGCAGATCCTGCGGGACACCGCCACGGCGGCGACACCGACCTACCGCTCCGGCAACCCGGCCGACGACTGTGGCAATCCGTCGAACATCACCGGCGCCGGCGAGGTCGACGCCTTCGCCGCCGTCCAAGCCGCCCAGCGCTAGGAAGGATTTCCACCTGGAAACGTTGGGCGGGAGCGCCGACCGGCAGGCGCTGATCTAGGGTCGGCCACCATGGACGCCGAGATCACCGTCACCGAGCTGACCTCCGACCTGGTCCCCACCGTGGTGCGGCTCTGCGAGCAGGCTCTCGACCTGCCCGAGGACGCAGCCGAGGCGGCTCCGATCGTGGACGTGCTCTGGCCCCGGGCCGCCGCCGCCGACCGGCTGGTGGTAGGGCTGGGCGCGTACCGGGGTGTGGATCTGGTCGGGGTACTCCTCTGCTCGGTGTCGTCGACCGAGGCGGGCGTCGGGCACGTGGACCTGGTCGCGGTGCTCCCGGATCAGCGCCGCCGGGGCGTCGGCCGGGCGCTCCTTCAGCGGGCCGAGCGGGTGCTCGCCGAGCGCGGGGTGACCGAGGTGCTGTTGGCCGGCAACCCGCCGTACTACGCGTGGCCGGGCATCGACGTCCGCTACACGGCAGCGGTGTGCGCTGCCCTCGCGCTGGGCTACCAGCAGGACCGGACCGCCTGGAACATGACGGCCGACCTGTCGTACGACGGGTCGCCGGCGCTGCGGCCCACCGAGGCGGCGGAACGGCGGCTGGCCGATCAGGGCGTCACCGTACGCCGTGCGGAGCCGGCGGACCTGCCGGCGCTGGCCGCGTTCGCCCGGTCCACCTTCGGTGGCACGTGGGACGGCGAGTTGGCCGGGTCGGTGGGTCGTGCCGGCGCCGGTTGTCACCTGGCGGAGCGGGGTGGCGAGGTGCTGGGCTTCGCCGCGTACGGGTCATCCCGGCCGAGTTGGTTCGGGCCGATGGGCACCGCGCCGGCTGCCGAGGGGTCGGGCATTGGTGGGGTGCTGCTGCGGCGCTGCCTACAAGACCAGCAGGCGGCAGGGCTGGACCGGGCGCAGATCGGCTGGGTGGGGCCGGTGCCGTTCTACTCGGGCAGCGCGGGTGCCCGGATCGAGCGGGTCTTCTTCCTGTACCGGCGGGCAGTCCATGCAGAATAAGGGGCGAATAGGATATAGGCCCTGATAGCGCCATTCACCCGCATCGGCCATCGACGCCCCCTACCGTTTCGGTAGAGGAGGCAGCCATGACCACGGATGACGACAAGACCGAGGACGGCCCGCCGATCACCTGGAAACCGGTCGGCGAACTCCCCGGCCAACTGCCATTCGACCGGCTCGACTACGGCGACGCCGAGCAACTGGCCGAGATGACCACCGACGGCGAGTCGGCGATGGTCGAGGAGCCGCAGGAGATGGTGGACGCGCCGATCCAACTGCTTCCGCCGTACGACCGGGCGCAGAAGCGGCGCAACCAGCGCCCACTACCGACCTGACGACGAACGGGGCGGACCGCGTCAGCGGCCCGCCCCGTTCTGTGTCGGATCTGGACTCAGAAGTCCATGTCCCCGCCACCCGGGCCAGCCGGGGCAGCCGGGTTCTTCTCCGGCTTGTCCGCGACAACGGCTTCGGTGGTGAGGAAGAGCGCCGCGATGGAAGCGGCGTTCTGCAGCGCCGAGCGCGTCACCTTGGCCGGGTCGATGATGCCCGCGGCCAGCAGGTCAACGTACTCGCCGTTGGCGGCGTTGAGGCCGTGACCCGCTTCGAGGTTACGGACCTTCTCCACCACGACGCCGCCCTCAAGGCCGGCGTTGACGGCGATCTGCCGCAGCGGGGCGTCCAGCGCGACCTTGACGATGTTCGCACCGGTCGCCTCGTCGCCGACCAGGTCGAGCTTGTCGAAGGCGGTCTTGCCGGCCTGCACCAGCGCGACGCCACCACCCGGGACGATGCCCTCTTCGACGGCCGCCTTCGCGTTGCGAACGGCGTCCTCGATGCGGTGCTTGCGCTCCTTGAGCTCGACCTCGGTGGCCGCGCCGACCTTGATGACCGCAACGCCGCCGGCCAGCTTGGCCAGCCGCTCCTGCAGCTTCTCCCGGTCGTAGTCGGAGTCGCTCTTGTCGATCTCGGCCCGGATCTGGTTGACCCGGCCCTGGATCTGCTCGGCGTCACCGGCACCGTCGACGATGGTGGTCTCGTCCTTGGTCACCACGACCTTGCGGGCGCGGCCCAGCATGTCGAGGCTGGCGGCGTCGAGCTTGAGGCCGACCTCCTCGCTGATGACCTGGCCACCGGCGAGGATGGCGATGTCGGTCAGCATGGCCTTGCGGCGGTCACCGAAGCCCGGCGCCTTGACGGCGACCGACTTGAAGGTGCCACGGACCTTGTTGACCACCAGGGTGGCGAGAGCCTCGCCCTCCAGGTCCTCGGCGATGATCAGCAGCGGCTTGCCCGACTGCATGACCTTCTCCAGGATCGGGAGCAGGTCCTTCACCGACGAGATCTTGCTGTTGGCGATCAGGATGTACGGGTCGTCGAAGACGGCCTCCATACGCTCCGGGTCGGTCATGAAGTAGGCCGAGATGTAGCCCTTGTCGAAGCGCATACCCTCGGTGAGCTCCAGCTCCAGCCCGAAGGTGTTGCTCTCCTCGACGGTGATGACGCCTTCCTTGCCGACCTTGTCCATCGCCTCGGCGATGATCTCGCCGACGGTGCTGTCGCCAGCGGAGATGGAGGCGGTGGAGGCGATCTGCTCCTTGGTCTCGACGTCCTTGGCGAGCTTGGACAGCTCCTCCGAGACGCTCGCCACGGCAGCCTCGATGCCCCGCTTCAGGGCCATCGGGTTGGCGCCAGCGGCCACGTTACGCAGGCCCTCGCGAACCAGGGCCTGGGCCAGGACGGTCGCCGTCGTCGTGCCGTCACCGGCAACGTCGTCGGTCTTCTTGGCGACCTCCTTGACCAGCTCAGCGCCGATCTTCTCGTACGGGTCCTCGAGCTCGATCTCCTTGGCGATGCTCACACCATCGTTGGTGATGGTGGGGGCACCCCACTTCTTCTCGAGCACGACGTTGCGGCCCTTCGGGCCGAGGGTCACCTTTACGGCGTCGGCGAGCTGGTTCATGCCCCGCTCGAGGCCGCGGCGAGCCTCTTCGTCGAAAGCGATCATCTTGGCCATACGGTGTTGTCCTCCTGGACACTCACGGGCCACCCGAGATGTTGCCCCGGATGGGCCGCCTGGTGTGCGCACCTTGGGACGTCGCCACCTGGCGACGACGACGTCCTTCGGCCGGGCCGGATAGCCCGCGACGACCGGCCATGTGCTGCCCCGGTGTCTCCACACCGGCACAACCTGGCCCCACCGTCCCGACCGTTGGCACTCACGGTATGCGAGTGCCAATGACTTGTTTAGCACTCTCCCCTGCCGAGTGCAAGCACGATGGGGCCGCTCAGCCGAGTTCCGCGGCCAGTGCGGCAGCGTTCACCGGCCCCTCATGGGCCCGCTGCTCGGTGTACGTGATCAGCAGGCCGACCAACTGGACGAGGTGGGCCGGCAGGGCCAGCACCGCGGTGACCCCGATCACGGCCACCGCACCGACCGCGGCGCCCGGCGACGCCAACGGGTCCGGACCGAACGCGACGGTGCCCACCGACTCCAGGAAACCGGGAATCAGGCTGCCGACGATCACCACCCCGCCCACCAGCGCCACCCGGCCGAGCAACAGCCCGAGCCGGTCGTGGAACATCCGGAACGACCGGCCGATCGGGTTCTGCCGTTCGAAGAGGTAGACCGGGCCGGCCATGCTCAGCGCGAACGCCAGGTAGATGCCCGGCAGTACGCAGAAACAGACACCTATACCGACGAGCACGCTGATCAGCAGGGTCCAACCCCACAGGCCGAGCGCCCGACGCACGCCGTACCGCAGCGCCGCGTCGATGCTGGCCGGCCTGCCGGCCGCCTGCTGGGTGATCAGCCAACTACCGGCGGCCCATCCCACCGCCTGCACCAGCCCAATGAGCAGGCTGCCGCCGATCAGCGCCACGAGAAGCGTTGCCAGGTCGGCGGCGAAGTTGTCCGGCAGCCCGCCCGCCGGGTCCAACTCGGCCTGCGTCTCCCAGCCGGCCGACGGGTCCACGCCCAGCGAGATGATCGAGAGGACCGCCGCCGGCAGCACCTGGGTGAGCAGCAGGATCGGCACCAACTGCCGCCAACCTCGACGCAGCGCCCCGTTGAACCGGTTGAGCCAGCCGTAGATACCGGCACCGGGCGGAGTGACCAGGGCATCGTTGGGGTCGAGGCCATGACCCGGCGGGTACCAACCGGCCGGCGGCCCCGGATACCACGGCTGCCCGCCGTAGGGACCCACCCCGGGCGGGTAGCCGCCGGTGGGCGGGAACACCCAGCCAGGGGGCGGCGGACCCCAACCTCCCTGCGCGGGATCCCAGCCGGGCGGCGGACCGCCGGGGCCGGCTTGACCCCACCCCTGGGTCGGGCCGGGCTGCGGCTCAGAGGCGGGCGGCATGCCCGGTGCCGCGCCAGAACTGCCGGCGGGCGAGGCCGGGTCGAACGGGCCCGGCTCCCCCGGCCCGGGGGGTGGGGTGGGCGGGGGTGGCTGGTCGGTCATGAACGCTCCTCAGCATTGGCTGGAACGGTTCACGATCTTCCCGGGTGCGCGCCCGCGCCGCAGCCCCGACGCGCGGGGCCGATCGGGGAAGGAACTCAGGCGATGACGCGTACGTGCTCCGCCTGCGGGCCCTTCTGGCCCTGGGCGATCTCGAACTCCACCCGCTGGCCGTCGTCCAGCGCCTTGTAGCCGTCCATCTCGATCGCGGAGAAGTGAACGAACACGTCCTGACCGCCGTCGACGGCGATGAAGCCGTAGCCCTTTTCGGCGTTGAACCACTTCACGCTGCCCTGTGCCACGGTGCACTTCCCTCACTCTGCGCGGCGTTGCCTGCCCGGCGCACGGCGCGGCCGGGCGCCCTCGGACCCGCCTCAGCGATCGATGACGGCCGCTGAAAGAGGTGACCGAAATCGCACGCTACACGAGGAAGGGAAGGAGGCGGTGCCGCGAGGCGGCGGAGATCGGGCACAGCTCGGAAACGGCGTCCAGCCCCTGTGGTAGGCATGCGCACATGACCGCTACCGGCTCAACCGTTGTTCGCCAGGCGGAGATCCGTCGGGTTCGGCCGGACGACGCCGCCCGGATGCGAGCACTGCGCCTGGAGATGCTCGCCGACGCACCGTTGGCCTTCCTGGAGACCCTGGCGGACGCGGCGGCCCGACCGCACACCGAGTTCGCCGCGCGGGTCGCGTACACCTCGGCCGGTTCCAGTAACGCGCAGTTCATCGCCGACCCGGGCGGCCGGCTGGTCGGGCACGCCGGTGGCACGGTCGCCCCGAACGAGCCCGGGCTGACCGTGATCTACGCCGTGTACGTCACGCCGACCTGGCGGGGCAGCGGGCTGCTCGGCGAGCTGATCGACGAGGTGGCCGCCTGGTCACGCGCCTGCGGCCGGCCGGAGCTGCTGCTGGAGGTGGTGGTCGGCAACGACCGCGCCTACCGGGCGTACCAGCGGCTGGGCTTCATCGACACCGGCGTACGCGTCCCACACCCCACGATCCCAGCCCTGAACGAGCTACAAATGCGCCGACAGACCTGAAGAACCATCCCAGGGCAGACCCACTGTGCCCCAAAAGCCGGATGCGCCCCGACCAGCGTGCCCACAAAGGGTTTCCGGGACAGCCCGACCCGCGCAGGGATCAAGCCTGACCGCCGGAGCAGGTCGGGCTGCCCCGGAAACCCCCAACCGCAACCAAATCAGACCGGACGCCGAGACTGCACAATCCGGAACCGGTTAGCCACGTACGCCCCGTCGGTCAACGCCGAGTTGGCCGCCGCGTTGGCCCCACTCCCGTGGAAGTCGGAGAAAGCCGCCGACTGGTTGACGAAAACCCCGCCGGTCAGGTTGCAGGACAGGTGCACCCCGACCTCGACCGCCACCGCCTCGGTCGCGTCCAGCACCGACTCGTCACTGGAGTAGACCGCAGCGGTGAGCGCGCCCTTCTCGCCGACCGTCCGACGCAGCAGCTCCAGGCTGTGCGCGGTGGAGTCGGTGGCGATGGCGAACGAGATCGGCCCGAACCACTCCCGGCCGTACGTCTCCGCGTCGTCCGCGCCCAACTTCACGATCGTCGGGGTACGCACCACCGCGTCGGCGTACGACGGGTGGGCCACGGCCCGCGACTCCAGCACCGGCTCGCCGACCTTGGTCACCTCGGCCAGCCGCTCCAACACCCCGTCGTTGACGATCGCGCCGGTCAGCTCCACGCCTCGGGCGGGGTCTGCGGTGATCTTGCCGACGGCCGCGGCGATCCCGCCGGCCACCTCGTCGAAGCTCTTGTGCCCCTGGTCGGTCTCGATTCCACCGGCCGGGATGAGGATGTTCTGCGAGGTGGTGCACATCTGACCGCTGTAGAGGGTCAGCGTGAAGCCGAGGTTGCGGCACATGCCCGCGAAGTCGTCGGTGGAGTCGATGACGACCGTGTTCAGACCGGCCTTCTCGGTGTAGACCGACGCCTGCCGGGCGTGCGTCTCCAGCCAGTCGCCGTACTCGGTGGAACCGGTGAAGTCGACGATCTTCACGGACCGGTGCAGGGCGAGGTCACTGGCGAGCTTCTCACCGGGCGCCTCGGCCGCCAGCATGATGAGGTTCGGGTCGAAGCCGGCCTCGGCGAGCACCTCCCGGGCGTACTTCACGGTGATGGCCAGCGGCAGCACCGCGCGCGGGTGCGGCTTGACGATCACCGGGTTGCCGGTGACCAGCGAGGCGAACAGCCCGGGGTACGAGTTCCAGGTCGGGAAGGTGTTGCACCCGATGACCAGCGCCACCCCACGCGGCACCACGTGGAACGTCTTGGTCATCCGTAGCGGGTCGCCCTTGCCGGCGGCCTTCTCCCAGCCCGCCGTGCCCGGGTGCCGGGTCATCTCGGCGTACGCGTACGCCAGCGCTTCCAGCGCCCGGTCCAACGCGTGCGCGCCGCCGGCCTGGAAGGCCATCACGAACGCCTGCCCACTGGTGAACTGCACCGCGTTGGCCAACTCGAAGATGTGCTTGTGCAGCCGGTCGAGGATCTCCAGGCAGACGCCCACCCGGGCCTGCGGGCCGGCGTCGCGCCACGCCGGCAGGGCGGCCGAAGCAGCGCTGACCAGCTCGTCGGTGCCGGCGTGCGGGTAACGCACGGCCAACTCCACCCCGAACGGGCTCGTCTCGGTGGCGACCCGAACGCCGGTGCCCGGCTGGTCGAGCGGGAAGTCGCCACCGAGGTACGCCTCGAAGGCAGCCTTACCGTCGGCGGCGGCGGTCTCGCCGTACACCCGGGGGCTGGGGGACTCGGGATAGGCGGACCAGTAGCCCCGCTCCGTGATCGCGGTCAGCGCACGGATGAGGGTGTCGGCGTGCCTGTCGTACAGGGGCTGCGTGGTCTCCGTCATGCCCGCCATCATGCCTGAGTGCCGGCCGCGAGCAGTAGCGCCGATTCCCTTCAGAGGGTGAGCTGCCAGTTGTTCCAGGCATCCACCGGGCGGAAGCCGAGCTGCTCGTTGATCGCCACCATGTAGCTGTTGCCGGCCGCGTTGAAGGTGTCGATGACGCGGACCGCCGGCTCGTGGGTCAGCAGGTGGTGCAGATTCTCCGCCTTGGCGATGAGACCGAGCCGGTGCCCACGGTGGGCCGGGTCGACGATGGTGATCTGCTGGAAGGCGTGCCAGTCGAAGGAGGCGCTCACGTCCAGCACGGTCCAGGCGACCAGCCGCCCGGACGCGTCGTGGCGCATCCCGAGGTGGTAGCGCCGCCGACCCTGGGCGTCCAGGGCGCGCTCGGTGCCACGGATGCGCTCGGCGTCCACCTGCTCCGGGTCCCACTGCACGTCACCCATGGGCGCGTCCATGAGCAGCCGGCCGTCCAGGTAGGCGATGTCCGCCACGTACTCCTGCGGGGTGGAGCCCTGCCAGCAGACCGACTGATAGCCCTCGGCTCGCGGCCGGGCCTCGGCCAGCGCCGCGCGCAGGGCGACCCGGTCGATCGCGCCGACGTCGAGGCGGCGACGCACCTCGGGCAGCGCCGACTGGGCGCCGGTGGTGGCGGCGAACGCGTCTCCCGCCGCTGATCGCGCCGGCCCGTCCGGCAGCGCGGAGACGGTCATCGCGACGACCCGCTTGCGGCCGTGCTCGCGGAGCAGGCGTACCCCGTACTCGTGCAGTGCGCGACCGACGCCACGGCGCCGCAGCTCGGGATGCACCGTCAGCCCGGCGGTGGCGTTGTCGGTGTTGTCGAGCTGCGGCAGGTCCAGCTGGAGGTAGCCGGCCGGCGCGCCGTCCAGCCGGACCAGCGCCCACAGCGACTCGGTGCCGGGCATCGGCGTGTGGAACAGCGCGTCGAAGCGGCGTCGGCAGAACGGTCGGAAGCCCGGCAGGTCAACCTCGGTGGCCGCCGCGCCGATCCGGTACGCCTCGTCGACCGAAGCCCGGTCGGCGCCGTCGAACGACGCGATCGTGATGCTCATGCCGCTGAGCGTGCGCCCTGGAAAAGCGATCAGGCCAGCGAATATTCGCTGGCCTGATCGAACGTGGTCGGGAGGGACACTCGCACAACGCCTCCGGCGTTGGGTCGCAAGAACTTCAAAAGTCTTCGGCGAAATGCCCTCCCGCACGGAGCATCTTGCGCCGTCCGGTTCCTGCCGTCAAGTCCGTAGCGGCGGGTTTTCCACACTCACCGCGAAAACCCAGTTACCCGGCGGATCCACCCGCTCCCCCATCCCGCCCGGGCGCGTATCCACTTCATATCGCCGATGTTGCGGTTTCCAGGCCATCGGATAGCGCCATGTCGGCGATACGGAGTCGATCACACCCGCACGGAGCCGGCGGAGCGGACGTCAGCCGAGGAGGCCGGCGTCGCGGGCGGCGCGCAGCGAGGGCTTGATGTGGTGGGTCGGGCCGACCTGGCCGGCTACCGCGTCGATGGTCTTCAGTCCCTCGCCGGTGTTGAACACGACGGTCTCCGCCGTCGGATCGAGCCGACCGGACTCGACCAGCTTGCGCAGCACCGCCACGGTGACCCCGCCAGCGGTCTCGGCGAAGACGCCGGTGGTGCGGGCCAGATCGCGGATGCCGGCGCGGATCTCGTCGTCGTCGGCGTACTCCATCCAGCCGCCGGTGCGGCGGACCGCTTCCAGGGCGTAGAGGCCGGCGGCCGGGTCGCCGATGTTGAGTGACTTGGCGATGCCGGTGGGCTTGACCGGGGTGATCGTGTCGGTGTCGGCGTGCAGGGCGGTGGCGATCGGGTTGCAACCTGCCGACTGGGCACCGAAGACCTTCCAGCCGCCGGCCGGCGCCTCGACCAGGCCGATCTCGACCAGCTCGGAGAACGCCTTGTCAATCTTGGTGAGCAGCTCACCGCTGGCCATCGGGATGACCACCTGTGCGGGGATCCGCCAGCCGAGCTGCTCGGCCACCTCGTAGCCGAGCGTCTTGGAGCCCTCCGCGTAGTACGGCCGGACGTTGACGTTGACGAACGCGGTGTCCTCGAATTCGTCGGTCTCCACCAGCTCGCCGCAGAGTCGGTTCACGTCGTCGTACGAGCCGTCGATGGCGACCAGCTCACCGCCATAGACGGCCGTGGTGATCACCTTGCCCTGTTCCAGGTCGCTGGGGATGAAGACCACTGAGGGCACCCCGGCGCGGGCGGCGTGTGCGGCCACCGAGTTGGCCAGGTTGCCGGTCGACGCGCAGGCGAACCGGGCGAAGCCGAGCGCCTTCGCGGCGGTGAGCGCCACCGAGACGACCCGGTCCTTGAACGAGTGGGTGGGGTTGGCGCTGTCGTCCTTGACCCAGAGCGGCGCGGTGATGCCCAGCTCGGCGGCGAGGTGCGGGGCCGCCACCAGCGGGGTGAGCCCCGGGTTGAGGGTGACCCGGGTGGCCGGGTCCTGGCCGGCCGGCAGCAGCGCGGCGTACCGCCAGATGTTGTTCGGGCCGGCCTCGATCTGCTCCCGGGTGACGGCGGCCAGTGCGGCGGCGTCGTAGTCGACCTCCAGCGGGCCGAAACACTCGTAACAGGCGTGCTGGGCGGCCAGCGGATAGCGGGCCGAGCAGGCACGGCAGACCAGGGCGCGAGCGGGGCTGGAGGAGGTGTCGATGCCGGAGGCGGCGAGCGTCGACGTCATGTCGAGAGTCCTCTCATCTTTCCCCGCATCGCACGGTGCGGCGGGGACGGAATTGGCACCTGCCCCGCGGGTCGCTCAGCGGTGAGCGCGCGGGGTGGTTGCCGGGGCGTCGTCGGGCCGTATCCCTCAGCCCCTCTGGATGAGGTATTCAGTTGTGCCGTCGAGTCTAGGCACCGTGGGCGGCGACCTCCACCGCAGATCCCAGTGCGTGGGTCAGCGGATGCTCACCGCCGCCGGGTCGATCACCGCGATCGGGTCCGTGACCGCCGTCGTCCGGGGCAGCGGCGAAGGCCGAGGCCGGGTCCGCATGGCGAGGTTCGCGGCGACCAGGGCGGCGATGGTGATCGCGGCGCCGACCAGCTCGACCGGCTCCGGCCGGTAGCCCCGGGTGATCTGCACCACGAAGGTGGTCACCGGGACCAGGTTCATGAACAGGGCGGCATTGGCGGAACCGAGCCGCTGCACGCCGGTGTTCCAGGCCAGCACCGCGATCACGGCGCCACCGATCGTGGCGTACGCCACCTGTGGGGCGACCGCCACGACGTCGCCGACGGCCGGCGCGTGCTGCCGCCCGACGGCGTCGGCGACGATGCTCGCGGCCAGCATGGCGGCCGTGCCGGCGAGCGCGGTCAGAGTGGTGAAGCGCAACGGCGACCACTCGCCGAAGCGGCTGGCGCCGTGGGTGTAAATGCCCCAGCCGACCACCGCGCCGATCATCATCACGCCGCCGAGGCCGAACTGGCCGAGTCCGGCCAGACTTCCGCGGGTGATCACCAGGCCGACGCCGAGGAGCGCCACCAGCGAGAGGGCCAGTAGGAGGGGCTTCGGGCGTACGCCGTCGCGGGCCCAGCGGACCAGTTGGGTGATCACCGGGGTGGTGGCCACGAAGAGGGCGATCTGCTGCGGGGCGGCATGTGCGAGCGCCAGGCTGGTGAGCAGGTTGAAGCCGGCGAAGCCGACCACCCCGAGCACCACCACTTCGACCCCCCGGCCGCCGAGCTGTAGCGCGGCCGAGCCTTCGCGGAGCAGCAGGATGGCGACCAGGATGAGGACGGCCAGCAGGTAACGGATGGTGGTCAGGTTGAGCGGATCGACCCGGGTCAGCGCACTGGCCAGGATCGGGAACATCACGCCCCAGCCGAGCACGGCGAGCAGCGGATAGGCGGCGGCACGGGATCGCAAGGCCAGCTCCAATGTTCGAGTATTGTCGAACCAACGGACCGACCATAGGGTCTTGTTCGACGATCGTCGAACAACGGTTACACTGGTCACATGGAGCTGCACGAACCCGACCTGAAAGACATACCGGTCACTACCGTGCTGGCCGCACTCGCCGACGACGTGCGGCTACAGATCGTCCGGGCGCTCGCCCAGGGCGGTGAGTCCGCCTGCAGCACCTTCGAGTTCGGAGTCTCCAAGGCGACCCGCAGTCACCACCTCAAGGTGCTGCGCGAGGCCGGCCTGACCCGTACCCGGGCCGCCGGCACCAGCCGCCTGGTGCGGCTCCGCCGCGACGAGCTGGACAAGCTCTACCCCGGCCTCCTAGACGCGGTACTCAGCACGCCCTGAGCGGACGCGCCGCCGGAACCGCCTCGTCGAGGCTCCGGCGACGCGCGGTGCGCGTGCGGTCAGACGGATACCGGGCTGGGCTCGGCCACCGAAGCCGATGGAGCGCCGGCACGACGCCGGGCGAGCAGCGTGTCGAGCGCCCAGTTACCCGGACCGAGCACCGCGACCAGCAGGAACGACCAGCAGAAGAGCGCTGCCAGCTCACCCCCGTTGCGCAGCGGCAGCAGGCCGTCCGGCTGGTGCACCACGAAATAGGCGTACGCCATCGAGCCCGACGCGAGAAGCGCGGCGGGCCGGGTGAAGAGCCCGGCCAGCACGAGCACGCCGCAGATCAGTTGGATCAGCGCGGCCCACCAGCCCGGCCAGGCGCCGAAGGGTATTGCCGTGCCGGTCATCGGGTTGCCGCCGAACAACCCGAAGATCGAGGACAGTCCGTGCAACGTGAACAGCAGGCCGGTCACGATGCGGAACAGGGACAGGGTCGGCCCGCCGAGCCGAGAGACGTTCATGGGCACCTCCATTGAAGAGAATGAATCTGCTCAATGATGAGGTATTGAAGTCGATGAGTTTAATGTTTCCTTGTTGCTGGGATAGTCCATGATCGGGACCATGCAGGGGGTGGGTGGCACCAACCCGGCCTGAGCGCCGCACCGGTCACCGACGCGCCGGACGCTCGACCTGTCCACGCAGCCTGTAGAGCTGCCCCAGATGTGGGGCGAGCTACGGCTCCGACCACTCGGCGGTGCCCGACGGAAGCGGCGACAGGCCCACCTCCCGGCGATGTCGCAGCCGATTCAGCCCCAAAGGCGCACGAGGAGGCCCGTCAGGTCGGCGGCGAGAGACACCCGCGGCGGGGGCAGTTGAGCCGGTCCATACATGGGGCAGCTCTACACGCCCCGACCGACGGATGGCAGGTCGACACACGGGGGCACGGCGACGGCCGTGTTCCAGTAGGCCAGTTGGTTGTCCGGCTCAGGCATGGGCGAGGATCGGTGCATGATCTTCCACGGCACCGCAGCATGGCGAGGGATCAGCGCGACGGTCGCGACGGCTCTCATGCTCGGCGCCTGCACTGCCGCCGACCATCGGGGCCAGGCCGGGGACGGCCCGAGCCGCCCGCCGACCGCGCCCACCACGGAGGCAAGCCCATCGGGGAGCGCCGAGTGCCCGGCCTCCGGCGTCCAGATCCGGTCGACGGGCGGGGACGCCGCGATGGGCCTGCGCGCCCTCGGCCTGGAGTTGGTCAACTGCGGCGACAGCCCCTACCAGCTCAACGGGTACCCGGTGCTGCACGTGTTCGACGAGCAGCGCGAGCCGATCATGCTGCGCGTGGTCAATGGCGCCAAGGAGATCACCTCGGGCTTCGACCAGCCGCCCCGGAAGGTCACCCTCGCCCCCCAGGAGCGGGCCACCGCCGTGGTGCTCTGGCGCAACCTGGTCACCGATTCGACCGTGGTGGCCACCAACGGGGAGTACCTGACGGTCGCCCCCGCTGCTGGGCAGCCGGCCGAAGAGGTCGACCCCGACGGGCCGGTCGACCTGGGCAACACCGGCCGGATCGGCGTCAGCGCCTGGAAGAAGGCCGACCCGTCCACGCCGGCACCGACGCGACCGGCCCCGCCGCCGGCGCCGAGCGCGGTGCCATCGTCGGTGAGCCCACCCGACAGCCGGCTATGACGTGATGTCCTTGCGGGTGAAGCGCCAGAACGCCAAGCCCCAGAACAGCGTCGCGTAGCTGATCGCCGAGATGCAGCCGCGTACCACGTCGTCGGTCTGCACCGGGGTGGAGAGCAACCCCAGCCAGGCGGTGCTGAAGTGGGTGGGCAGGAAGTCGCGCACCGCCCCCAGGGCGGTGATCTGGTCCAGGATGCTGGACAGGATCCAGAGCAGCACCGCGCCGCCGACCGCGCCCAACGCGGCGTCCGTGATCACCGACAGCAGGAACGCCAGCCCGGCCACCACCAGCAGTACGACGGCCAGGTAGCCGAGCACGGCCAGCAACCGGAGCAGCCCCTCGGTGGGTTCCAACTCGGCGGCGACCGTGCTGCGCAGCGGTGACCACCCGTAGCGCAGGGTGCCGGCCAACAGCGCGGTGCCGGCCAGCAGAAGCAGAGCCAGTCCCGAGTACGCGAGCGCGACCACCAGCTTCACCGTCAACAACCGGGCCCGGGGCACCGGGATCGCGAGCAGGTAACGCAGGCTGCCCCAGCTCGCCTCGCTGGCCACCGTGTCGCCGCAGAACAGCGCGACGACCACCACCAGCAGGAACGACGCCGAGACGAAGATCGAGAACAGGGTGAAGTTGAGCCCGCCCGAGGTGGCCAGGTCGACCAGGCTGGAGAACTCGTTGCGACCGTTGTCGTCGTCGCCGCCCGAATCGAACTGGAACGCGATCAGGATGATCAGCGGCAGCAGCACCATGAAGCCGAGCGCCAGCTGGGTCCTCCGCCGGGACGCCTGCCGACGGAACTCCGCCGCGAACGGCATGGTCGCCGACGGCCGGTAGCCCCGGGCCGCACCGGCCGGGTCGGTGACGCCCAGCGGCGTGTCGACGGAAGAGCCAGCCATCACCGGTCACCGCTTCCCCGAGAGTTCTCGCCCACCAGGGCGAGGAACGCGTCCTCCAGGCGCCGTCGGGGCACCACCCGGTCCACCCCGATGCCGGCACGCACCAGCTCGGCGACCACCTCGCTGCGGGCCGTGCCGTTGGTGTCGACCACCAGCTGGCCGTCGCTCTCCGGCAACACGCGGACCCCGTGCAGTTGCTCCAGCACCGCCCGCGCCGCCACCGGGTCGGTGACGTCGAAGAGCACACTCGGCGACTCGCCCACGATCTCCTCCACCGGCCCGGACGCCACGATCCGGCCCTTGTTCACCACCACCGCATGCGTGCACGTCTGCTCCACCTCGGCCAGCAGGTGGCTGGAGACCAGCACCGCCCGGCCGTCCGTGGCGTACCGCTGAAGCACCCGGCGCATCTCGGCGATCTGCGGCGGGTCGAGCCCGTCGGTCGGCTCGTCCAGCACCAGCAGCTCGGGGAGGCCGAGCATGGCCTGGGCGATCGCCAGCCGCTGACGCATCCCGTGGCTGTAGTTCTTGATTTTCCGGTGTACGGAGTCGCCCAGCCCGGCGATCTCCAGCGCCTCGTCGAAGTGCGCGTCCTCCGCCGGCCGCCCGGTGGCCTGCCAGTACGCCTTCAGGTTGTCCAACCCGGACAGGTACGGCAGGAAACCGGGCCCCTCCACCAGCGCGCCGATCCGGGACAGCACCGGCGAGCCGGGCACCAGCCGGCGACCGAAGACGTAGATCTCCCCGGCGGTCGGCTGGGTCAGGCCCATCAGCACCCGCAGTGTGGTGGTCTTACCGGCGCCGTTCGGCCCGAGCAGACCCACCACCTGACCCGGGTGCACCTCGAAGTCGACGTTCGACACCGCGACGAAGCCGTCCGCGTACTCCTTGCGTAGTGAGCGCACGGCCAGCGGGGTGTCCGCGTACTCCGGATGCACCGACCGGTCCTGGCGGCGGTGCCGGCGGCGGACCACGGCCACGACCACGACGAGGCCGATCGCGATGGCGGCGAGCAGACCGGCGAGCACCCAGCGCCAGATCGTCGCCGCGGTCGGGATCGGCTCGCCGCTGACCGTGGGCAGAGTGACCGCGCCGTCCGCCGCCACCGTGTAGACGGTCGGTTCGGCAGGCGTGGTGTACGCCTGGTCGGAGCTGGCCACCACCAGGCGCAGCCGGTGGCCGGCCTCCACCCGGCGGACGATCCCGGGCAGCGTCACGGTGACCGGGCGGGCGTCCTGCACCCGCTGCGGCAGGCCGGTGAGGCGAACCGGGGCGACCAGTCCGCTCGGCAGGGTGGCCGCGCCGTCCTTGTCGACGTCGTAGAGCTTGACGAAGAGCACCGCCTCACCGGTCGGCGACGCGGCGCGCAGGGTGACGGTAGGCGCACCGGCGACGTCCACCGCCTCGGTCAGCGGCGCCGACTCGAACCGGGCGTGTTGGCCGGGCACGTCGCCAGCCACGCCGTCCAGCAGCGAGGCGAGCCCGCCGGCGAACGGGATCGAGGAGATGGCGGCCGGGTTGCCGTTCGGCGGGTTCGCGATCGACTGGGCCGGGCCGGCGACCGCTACCTCCCGGCGGGCGTCGCCGGTCAGGCCCGGGTAGTCGGCGCGGCGGAAGCCGGTGGCGACGAGACCCCGGTCGAGCGCGTCGAAGCCGGCGATCCGCGACCAGGTGAAGTCGTCGCCGGGCGCGTCGCCCGCACCCTTGACGTAGTGGTCGAGCCACTGGACGGTCAGGAACTTCACCCGGTCCGAGTCTGAACGGGGGCCGGCACCGCCGTCGTGCCCGCCGGTGAACCAGGCGACCTTCACCGGGGTGCCGGCGGCGGCGATGCCCTTCGCGTTGGCGTCGGCCTCACCGAGGGGGAAGAGCGTGTCCGCCTCGCCCTGCACCAGCAGGGTGGGTGCCGTGATCTTGTTCAGCACGCCTGCCGGGCTGGAGCGACGCAGCAGGTCCACGGCGGCCTGATCGGCCTGCCCGGTGGTGGCGATCCGCAGGTACGCGGCGCACACGTCGGCGGCGAAGCGACCGCAGGACGGGTCGGCCGCACCGGCCGGGGCGCCACCGGGACCGGTGCCCGGGCCCGCCCCCGGCTCCGGGCTGGGCGGGCCGGCCGACGCCGGTGCGCCCTCCGGCTGGGCGGCGGTCCCACCGGAGAGCCCGGCCGGGCCGGAACCCACGTTGCCGCCGCCACCGAAGAAGAGGCCAGCCCAGCCCTTCTTGAACACACCCTCGGTCGGCGCTCCGCCGGTGCTCTCGGGGAGGAAGGCCCGGGACAGGTCATTCCAGGTGATCATGGGGACGATCGCGTCCACCCGGGGGTCCTGGGCTGCCAGCAGCAGGGCCAGCCCACCGCCGTACGAGCCACCGACCACACCGACCTTCGGGTCACCGGCGGCGTCGGTGCGCACCTCGGGCCGGGCGGCCAGCCAGTCCAGCAGCCGCTCGGCGTCGCGCACCTCGTAGTCCGGGCTGTCCAGGTGGATCTCGCCGCCGCTGCGGCCGAAGCCCCGCGCGGTCCAGGTCAGCACCGCGTAGCCGCGCCCGGCGAACTCCTCCGCGTCGGAGCGCACCGACTCCTTCGTGCCGCCGAACCCGTGTGCCAACAGCACTGCCGGCACCTTCCGGCCGGACGAGGCGTCGTCCGGCAGGTAGAAGGTCGTGTCCAGGTCCACCGGCTGGTCGCCGGACGGTCCGGAGCGGACGGTGAGCATCGCGTTCTCAGTGCGTACGCCCGGTCCCTGTGGCCACACCGCCCAGGTCACGGCTGCGGCCAACAGCACGACGACCGCCGCTGCGGCGGTCGCGCGGCGGCGGGTGGGCAGGGCACGCCGGAACCACGCGGCCGGCGACGGCGATGTCATGCGGCACACGGTACGGCCCACAGCCTGAGCGTTGGCTGAGATCCGCCGTACGTCCGTCCGGTTGCCCCGATCGGTGACGGGTGGGGTTCGAGCGCGCATCGTCTGGCGCGGCCCAGTGAGTTGAGTTCGGATTCCGTGAATTCCGATCTTCGTCGGATATCCACCTCGATCCCTCCATGTCACACCCACGGATGAAACAGAGCGTGCCGGAAACAAGGACGAATGGTGACATCGCGCGAAGTGACGCGAACCTGACTCATCGACCAAGGCCTGACCCGTGGGGGTTTCGATTAGTTTTCCGGTCCGGTGCACGGGACTTGTCGGCTTACCCGACACCGCGCCGATCCGCGCCCCACGCCGGAGGAGAAACACACATGACAGTCCCCGCGCCGCGGGCCCGTCGACGGCCGTCCACCCTGGGCCGACTGCTGCCCCTGCTGCTCGTCGGGGCACTACTGGCACCGGTGGGTCTGCTCTTCACGTCCACCTGGCGGCAAACCACCCACGACCGGGACCTGGCCGCCCGGGAACGGCTCGGCGTGCAGTACCTGAGCGCTCTGGCCCCGGTCACCGATGCCCTCGTGGAGGCCCAGGCCGCCGCGGTCAACGGCCGCCCCGCCTCATCCGAGGCGCTGAACCGGGCGATCGAGGACGCCGCCGCGGTGGACGCGCGAATCGGTGTCGAACTGCTCAGCCAGGAACGCTGGGCCGGAGTACGAGCCAAGCTGGAGGCGCTGGGCGACCGCAGCCCCGCCGACCCGGAGTCCGCCTTCACGGCCTACAGCGAGGTCACCGACCTGCTGCTGGACCTGCACCGCAAGGTTCGAGAAAGCTCCGGGCTGGTACGCGACCCCGCAGCCGACTCCTTCTTCCTTCAGGACAGCGCCGGCCAGGAGTTGCCCGAGGCGGTGGTGGCCGCCAGCCGGCTGGCCGATCTGGCCACGCTGGTCTCCCGCCGGCCGGCTGCCGAGCAACCCCGTGGCCTGATCGAGCTGACTGCCCTGCGGGTGAGCGCCCTGGCACCCGCCAACGACCTCGTCGACAACCTGCGCTCCGCCGTGGACGGCTCGGAGAGCACCGATCTCGGCGCCAACGTGCTCACCCCGCTGGACAACTACCAACGCTCGGTGGAGGCCCTGGCCGCGTACTCCGCCCCGGCCAACGGCACGGGGGTGGTGGACCCGGGCAAGTTGGGCGCCGCCGGGATCAACACGCACCGCGCAGCCCGCCAACTTCAGCCGGTCATCCTCGCGGAGCTGGACGCCCTGCTGGTCGAGCGCGTCGACGAGCTCGGCCGGGACCGCTGGCTGACCATCGGCGCGGGGATGATCGCCGGGCTGCTGCTGAGCTGGCTCGCCGCGCTGCTGATCACCGCCGGACGCCGGGCCCGGCACCGGGCCGCCATGGCCGCGACCCACGCGGAGAGCCCCGACACCCCGTCGCAGGGCGACCCCTGGCAACCGGCGGCGGGCGACCCGCGAGGGCTGCAACCGGCCGGCGCGGTCGGCGACCTGGAGGCCACACGGTGGGGGGCATTCGATGCTGCTCGGTAGGCTCCGCATCCGCGGAAAGCTCGCGCTGCTCGTGGTGATCCCACTGCTCAGCATGGTCGGTCTGGCCGTGCCCGTGGTGCTTGACCGGGTGGCCGCCGCACAGCGGGCCGGCGACACCGCCGACCGGGTACGGCTCGCCAGCCTGGTCGGCAGCCTGGTCCAGGACCTCCAGCAGGAACGCATCCTCTCGGTCGGCTACCTGCTCGGCAGGGTCGACCGTAGCGAGCTGGTCCGCAAGTCCGCCGATGTCGACGATCGGGTGGCCGACCTGCGGGCCGGGGGGAGCGACGCGCTGACCGACCGGGTCGACCGCGCCCTGAACGGGGTGTCCAGCCTCATCGACCTGCGGACGGCCGTGCTGGCCCGGGTGGCGAACCCGGGCCAGGTGATGGACGCTTTCGGCCCGGTCAACATGGGGTTGATCGAGTCGTTGCAGCTGGTGTTCGGTGTGGACACCGACACGTTGCCGGGCCGTCAGGTGCTCGCCCTCGACGGGCTGCTCCGCGCCGACGAGGGCCTGGGCGCCTGCGCCACCCTGAGCGTGCTGGTCAAGGCGATCGGCAGCCCGGACACCACCGCCGGGTACGTGGCGTGCATCGCGGCCCTCCAGGTGGACAGTAGGCGCTTCCGTAGCCTGATCACGCCCGAGCAGCTCAAGGTGGCCCAGCTCAACGACGCGGCCGTGGCCGCGCGTACCAGCGCCGACTTCCTGGTCACCAGCGCCAGGGACCCGGCCAGCGCGGTCCGCGAGGTGCCGCTGGACGCGCTCTTCCCGGCCGTCCGCACGATGATCCGACTCGGTCAGTTCGTGGAGAAGAAGCTGGTCGCCGACGTGCTCACCGAGGTGACCGCCGAGCAGCGGCGCGCGCTGACCGCCGCGTACCTGGTCGGTGCCGCGGCGGCGCTGATCCTGGCGCTGGTGGTGCTGCTCAGCGCGGCGGTCGCGCGGACGGTGGCCCGGCCGCTGACCCGCCTCACCCGCTCGGCCGACCGGGTCGCCCGCGTCGCGGAGGCGGAGCTGGTCCGGGTCACCGACGACGAGGCGGAGAGCCATCAACCGGTCCGACTGGAGCCGGTGGACATCCGGGCCAACGACGAGATCGGCGACCTGGCCCGAGCCTTCGACCGGGTGCAGAGCACCGCGGCGCGGCTGGTCGAACGGCAGGTCGCCGGGCGACGCAACGTGGCACAGATGTTCGGCCACGTCGGGCGGCGCACCCAGAACCTGGTGGGCCGGCAGATCGCGCTGATCGACCGGCTGGAGCAGCAGGAGGCCGACCCGGGCCGGCTGGAGCACCTGTACCGGCTCGACCACATCTCCAGCCGGTTGCGGCGCAACGCCGGCAGCCTGGTGGTGCTCTCCGGCTCGGCTGGGGCCGACCCGCACACCGCGCCGGTACCGCTGGCCGACGTGGTCCGGTTGGCGCTCGGCGAGATCGAGGACTACACCCGGGTGGAGGTGCGGGTGCCGGCGGGCATCTCGGCCGCGCCAGCGGTGGTCGGCGACCTCATCCTTGCGCTGGCCGAGCTGATGGAGAACGCCACCGTCTTCTCCCCGCCCCACACCCGGGTGCTGGTGGCCGCCGAGGCGTCCGGCCTCGGCGCGCGGATCACCGTGGTGGACCACGGCATCGGGATGGGCGAGCAACGACTGACCGAGGAGAACGCCCGGTTCGCCCGCCGGGAGCGGCTCGACCTGACACCGACCGAGGTGCTCGGTCTCTTCGTGGTGGGCCGGTTGGCCCGCCGTCACGGCTGGGAGGTGGGCCTGGCCGCCACCGCCGGCGGTGGGGTGACCGCCCACCTGGAGATCCCATCGGCGTCACTGGTGCTGCGCCGCGCCGACCCGGCCGGAGCCGCCGTGGCCCGTGCCACGGTGCCGGAACGAGACCGGCGTACGACGGCACTCAACCCCGACCATGGCGCGCGGGCCCTCACGGCGGCCGTCGCCGCGCCCGCCCGCTTCGACTCGGACCTGCTCAGCCGGGCCACCCGCAGCCTGGGGGCCGGGCCGTCCTGGAACGCGTTCGGTGGCGGCCAGCCGGAGCAGGCCGTTCCCACACCACCGGACCCGGAACCGTCGGGCACGCCAGCCACGCCGGGCAAGCCGGCCATGCCGCGGGTCCGACAGCGGGTGCCCGGGGCCAGCCTGCACGCCACCGCCGCACCGACCCGGCCGGTGGACGCCACCGGCGCGGACCCGGCCGCTGCCCGCGCGCTGGTTGAGGCGTTCCAGGCCGGCGTACGGCGGGCCGAACTTCAGGTCGCACCGGGCCGCGATGGCAGGTCGATGGGGACGGCCACCGACCCGGCGGCCGATGTCGGGTCGGCCGTGGTGGACCCGAGCGTGACCGCCGACCTGCCGCCCACGCCGCGGGGCACCGGCCCCGCGGTGGCCGGTGCCGGCGACCCGGCCGAGGTCGCACCGAGTGAGCCCCGGCTGAGCCGACGGGTACCGGGGGCGAACCTCACCGTCGTACCGGCCTGCCAGCCGCTCAGTACACACCTCGGTGACCCGGCCGAGGTCCGCAATCTCATCAACGAGTTCGAGGCGGGCGTCGCCCGCGCTCTCCGCGAAGTCAGCCCAGACCGCCGGAACGAAGAAGGATCATCACGGTGACCAGCCCCTTCCTGCACGACAACGTCGAACACCAGAGCCAGTCCGGCGCAAGCGGGGACCTCAGCCCGGAGGCCCGCACGTTCAACTGGCTGCTGGACTCCTTCACCTCCAGCACCGCCGGGGTCCTGGAAGCGATCGCGGTCTCGTCGGACGGCCTGCTGATGGCCATGTCGGCGATCAAGGACCGGTCCAACGCGGAGCGGTTGGCCGCCGTGGTCTCGGGGATGACCAGCCTCGCTGGTGGGGCGGCCAGTTGGTACGCGCTCGGCGGCCTGAACCGGGTGATCGTCGACATGGCCGACGGCTACCTGCTGATCAGCGCGATCAGCAGCGGTTCCGTGCTCGGGGTGGTCGCCGACCGGTCGGCCAACCTGGGCACCGTCGCGTACGAGATGACGCTCTTCGCCGGGCGGGCCGGTGGCGCCCTGACCCCGCGGCTGATCGTCGAGTTGAAGAACGCCGTCCAGCAGTGACCCCCGACGTCGCCGGCGAGGATCCGGACCCGGAACCCACGGTCCGGATCCGCCCGTACCTGCGCACGCCACCCCCGACCGGGGACGGCACGGCGGCACCGGGGCTGCCCGAGCCCGAACCGGACGGTGCTCGGCCGGCCGGTCCCCGTCCGTTCGTGCTCACCTCCGGTCGGGTGGCGGGTGCCGACCCGGCGATCGGGCTGGAGACACAGGTGACGTCCCGCGCGGAGAGCGGCTGGTGGAGCGGCCCGCCCGGCGCCCTGCTGGCACCGGAATTCCAGGCGATCATCGCGCTCTGCGCCGAGCCGATCTCGGTGGCCGAGATCTCGGCCCGGACCCGGCTGCAATTCGGCGTGACCCGGGTCCTGGTCGGTGACCTACGGGCCGCCGGACACCTGGACGTGCACGTGACCGACACCGACGACGCCTTCAACCCCGACCTCATCCTGCGAGTGATTGATGGACTTCGTGCGATCTCCTGAAGGGCCGGTCGCCCCGCTCGGCGGGGTCGCCGGCAACAGCGCCGCCGCCCGTTACGGCATGTCGTTCGGCACCGGGCCCATAGTGGGGCGTGCCAGCCCGCCGCCGAGCGCGCCGCCGCCGTACCGGCCCTCGTCCGGTACGGGTTCGACGCCGGCACCGGCCCGTAAGCCGGCAGCACCGCCGATCCCGGTCAAGATCCTGGTTGCCGGTGGGTTCGGGGTGGGCAAGACCACCACCGTGGGTGCGATCTCCGAGATCGCGCCCCTCACCACCGAGGCCGAGATGACCACCGCCGGGATCGGCGTGGACGACCCGGGCGCCCGGTCCACCAAGACCACCACCACGGTGGCGATGGACTTCGGCTGCGTGACCATCGACCGGAGCCTGAAGCTCTACCTGTTCGGCACGCCGGGGCAGGCCCGGTTCGGCTTCATGTGGGAGGACCTCGCCCGGGGAGCGCTCGGCGCGCTGGTGGTGGTCGACAGCGCCCGGCTCGACGACTGCTTCCCGGCGATCGATTTCTTCGAGCGGGCCGGGCTGCCGTTCGTGGTCGGGGTCAACGCCTTCGACGGGCGGTTGGCCCTGGAGCTCGGCGAGATCCGCTGGGCACTGGCCATCGGTGACCATGTCCCTCTGGTGCAGTTCGACGCACGGGACCGGCTCTCGGTGCGGGATGCCCTGCTGGTCGTCCTGGACCGTGCGTTGGACCGTGCTACCCGGGACAGGAGGGCCTGAGCCGACCGGCTCCGGCCGTGGCGGGAAGGGGTGATCTGGTGAGGGGCGACCTGGACGAGACGCTGGCCCGGCTGGCCCGGCGTGAGGAGGCGCTGCGCCGGCGGGCCAACGACCGTGACGACACCGCACCATTGCCGCTCGAACCCGGGCTCAGCCGCGGCGACGCCCGCAACGCCGGGCCGGGCCGGCACGACGCCCGCCACGCGGGGGCGGACGCCCCGGGCGACGTCGCCGGGTGGGGGCCGGTCGAGGAGGTGGCCGAGGCCGTCCGTCAGGCCGTCGGCGCCTACCCCGGACTGGCGGTGACCGTGCAGGTGGAGCACGAAGGGCGGACGTACCCGTTGCGGGTCTCCTGGGACGGGCCGGACGTCACGGTCGGGCCGGTCCCCCCGGCGGCCCCGGTGGAACCCCCGCCGGCCTGGCCGCTGTCCGGCCGGACGGTGCCCGCCTGGGTGCCCGGCACGGACGGGCTGACCCCGGACCCGGCGGCCCGGTTGGCCGAGCTGATCCGGCAGGACCCGTCTCTGTTGGACGGGCTGGATCCGCGGCGCTGACCGGCGGGGCTGGCTGCTGGCGGCTACGGTCGGGCAGTGGCGCAACCCGACCTGACCCTGACTGCTTGCCTACGGCCGGCCGCGCTGGACGCCCGACGAGGCATCGTGCGACTGCACCCGGAGGCGCTGACCGCGCTGGGGCTGCGTCCCGGCGACCCGGTCCGGCTCGCCGGCCGCCGGGAGACGGCCGGGATCGTGGCGGCGGCTGCGCCGGGTGCGAGCAGCGCCCTGCTGTACGCCGACGACCTGACGTTGGGCAACCTGGGCCTGCGTGACGGCGGTCAGGTGCGGGTGACTCCGATGCAGCTCGTCCCCGCGAGCCGGGTCATCCTGACCGGGCCGGTGGAGGTTGTCGCGGCGGTCAGCCCGGAGATGCTGCGGCTCGCCCTGCTGGGCAAGGTGCTCACCTCCGGCGACGACGTGTCGCTGCTGCCACAGGACGTGCTGCCGGACGCCTCGGTACGCAGCCTGGTCGAGGCGGCTCGACGCAGCCTCGCCAACACGGTCGGTTTTGCCTGGACCAGCACCCTGCTCACCGTGGTCGCGGTCGAGTCGGCCGCCGGCGCGCTGGTCACCATGGACACGGTGGTCGCCTGGGAGCACGGCCAGGCCACCCACGGCGGGCCCGCCCCGGCCGACGCGGCGGCGACCCGGCCACGCGGGACGGCCGCCGGGGCCCCGGCGGTGAATCCGCCTGACGACGCACCCGACGTGGACGAGTTGCCCGGTCTGCGGGCCCAGGCCGAGGAGTTGACCGAGCTACTCGACCTCGGCTTCCATCACCGGGAGGTGTTGGGCCGGCTGGGCACCACCATCTCGTTGGGGGTGCTACTCGTCGGCCCGGCCGGTTCCGGGAAGTCGGCGCTGGTCCGGGCCGTCGCCGCCCGGGTCGGCGCCCGCGTCCACCCCCTCTGGGCGCCCGAGGTGGCTGCCCTGGCCAACCAGGCCGCCGCCGACCGGTTACGCGCCGCGGCCACGGCGGCGGCCCAAGCTGGCGGGCCGGCGGTGCTGCTGGTCACCGACGTCGAGGCGCTCGCACCGGCGGACGATCCCGGCCCGGTGGCGACGGTGTTCCGCCAGGTGCTCGCGGAGAGCATCCGCGCCGGTGTCGCCGTGGTCTGCACCACCGGCCGGCCTGAGGCGGTCGACCCCACACTGCGCGCGCCCGACCTGCTGTCGCTGCGGATCAGCATCCCGCTCCCCGACCCGGCGTTGCGCCGCGAACAACTCACCGTGCTGACCCGGCAGGTGCCGCTGGCTGACGACGTCCGGCTGGACGAGGTGGCCGCGCGTACCCCCGGGTTCGTCGCGGCGGACCTGGCCGCGCTGGTCCGGGAGGCCGGGGTACGCGCGGCGCTGCGGCAGAAGGCCGCCGAGACGCCAACGGTGTCGATGGCCGACTTCACCGCCGCCCTGGAGGTGGTGCGGCCGACCACGATGGCGGCATCCACCCTGGATCTGGCCTCGGTGACTCTGGACGACGTGGGTGGCCTTGACGAGGTCAAGCAGACGCTGACCGAGTCGGTGCTGTGGCCGCTGACCTACCCGGACACCTTCGCTCGGCTCGGGGTGCAACCGCCACGCGGCGTGCTGCTCTACGGGCCACCGGGCTGCGGCAAGACGTACCTGGTCACCGCTCTGGCCGGATCGGGGCGGGCCAATGTGTTGTCGGTGAAGGGTGCGGAACTGCTCTCCAAGTGGGTCGGCGAGAGCGAACGCGCGGTCCGTGAGCTGTTCCGCCGGGCCCGGGAGGCGGCCCCCACCCTGATCTTCCTGGACGAGGTGGACGCGCTGGCACCGGTACGCGGCCAGGCCACCGACGGGGGCACCACGGACCGGGTGGTCGCCGCGCTGCTCACCGAACTGGACGGGGTGGAGACGCTGCGCAACGTGGTGGTGGTCGGCGCGACGAACCGGCCCGACCTGATCGACCCGGCGCTGCTGCGGCCCGGCCGGATGGAGCGGCTGGTCTACGTTCCACCGCCGGACGGGCCAGCCCGTGCGGAGATCCTGCGGGCCGCGTCCCGGCAGGTGCCGCTGGCAGCGGACGTCGACCTGGTGGCCCTCGGCGACGAGCTGACGGGCTTCTCCGCAGCGGACTGCGCGGCGCTGGTCCGGGAGGCCGCGCTGGCCGCGATGCGTGAGTCGCTGGCTGCCGCCACGGTCACCGCTGAGCACGTGGCGAGCGCGCGGGCACGGGTACGCCCGTCGCTGGACCCGGCTCAGGTCGCCTGGCTGGCCGCGTACGCCGCCGATCGGTCGTGAGCAGAGAAAGCTGAGTGGCAAGTCAACCTTTCGCCGCGCCCAGGGGGTTCCTAGGACGTCATCTTCCCCAGTGGAGTCATCCACTCAGACGTCAGGCGGTGCTCCTTGCACAAGCTGTTCTCTCTTCTCGTCGTCCCGCTGCTGGCGGCGGCGACCCTGTCCACGGTCGGCTCACCGGCGGCAGCGCACCCGACAAAGCCGTTCCCGGCCCGGATCGCCCTGCCCAACGGCTTCACTCCCGAGGGGTTGACGATCGGTCACGGCACGACCGTGTACGTCGGGTCCATATTGGACGGCGCGGTGTGGCGTGGTGACTTACGCACCGGGCGCGGCTCCGTGCTGATCCCCGGCACACCCGGCACCGACAAGGCGGGCCTCAAGCTCGACCAGCGGGGCCGACTCTGGACCGCCGACTTCTCCGGCGGCGGCGCCAGCGTGTACGACGCCGGCTCCGGCGCCAAGCTGGCCCACTACCAGTTCACCGACGTGCCGGGCAGCTTCGTCAACGACCTGGTGATCACCGACCGGGCGGTCTACTTCACCGACTCCGCGCTGCAGGTCCTGTACGTGGTGCCGCTGGGCCCGGGTGGTCGCCTGCCGGCCCCCAGCGCCTTCCGGGTCCTGCAGCTCACCGGCCCGGCCGCGACGCCGGACGCCTACCACAACGGGATCGTGGCGCTGCCGGACGGCGATCTGCTGGTCGCGCAGATGCTGCCCGGCCGGCTGGTACGCATCGACCCCCGTACCGGCGGCAGCCGCCTCGTCGACCTCGGTGGCTACTCGGTGGAGCGGGCCGACGGGCTGGTGCTGCGGGGGCGCACCCTCTACGTGATCCGGAACCTGACCAACGTCATCGCGGTGGTCCGGATGAACGCCGGTTTCACCGCCGGGGTGGTGCAGCGGGAGATCACCGGCCCGCAGTTGCGGGTGCCGGCCACCGGCGACCTGCTCGGCTCGGCGTTGTACGTGGTGAACGGTCGGTTCGACGTGGAGTCGACGCCGAGCACCGACTACGACATCGTCCGGGTTCCCGCCTGATCTGTTCGGTCGGCGGGGGCCCCCACGGTCGCCGCCGACCGGCCCCCGGGCGCGACGGAAAGGCTCAGAGCGCGGGCGGCGTCGAATCCAGGCAGATCTCGGCGCGCACCTTGCCGCCCTCCTCGTGCAGTTTCGCCCCGCACTTCTCCAGCACGGCGACGGCACCAACGTTGTCCCTGGTCGTCTCGGCCACCACGGCCCGCATGCCCGCCCGAGCGGCGGCATTCAACAACTCCCGCAGGGCAGCCGCGCCGATCCCCTGTCCACGTGCCGAGCGGCCGAGCCACATTCCGGTCTCCACCGTGCCGGGCTCGTCACAGCGCGTCATCCGCACCATGCCCATCACCTCGCCGCCGACGAGGACCGCGTACATCTGCGAACGGGTGGCGCCGTCCAGCCCGCCGAAGCTCGCCCGGTGAAACTCGCGGAACGCCTCGCGGCGGGCGAGCGACCAACCGGCGGGAGCCTCGACCGGAGGCATGACATCACCGGGCTCCGCCTCGGCAGCCGCTACGGAGAGCAACGGCTCCAGGTTCTGCTCGTCCACCGGCTCCAGCCGGACCGCACCCGCCACGTGCCGCAGTCTGCCGCCCTCATCGGCCGAAGTCCACCCCATTGGCCATCCACTGGCGGTCCGGACACCGGTACCGGCCGGTCGGTCGGCCGGGGTGTTCCACATCACGCTCTGTCGTCACCCGACCGGGGTATCGGGGCGCTCAAATCGCCGGGTCGAACTCGCAGAACACCACCGACGCGTCGTCGGTGGGCTTGTGCCGGCGCAGCCGATCGGCGTGGTCGCGCTCGGCGTCCCGGACCCGGTCGATCAACGCGCCGGGCCCGTTGGCGCTCAGCAGGTCCAGCAGGCCGGCCCAGTCGGTCAACCCGAACTGCTCCACGGCGCTGGACGCACCGTCACTGAGCAGAGCCGCCCTGCGTATCGCCGCCGGGCCTCGCCGGGGCATCGTCCCGGTCACCGCGTGGAAGGCCGCATCCGGGTCGGAGGCCGCCACCCAGTACCCGTGCGTGCGGTTCATCCGCTCCCGCTGGACGCCCACGGCGTGCCGGAACCGCGTGACCGGGTCCGTCGCACCGCCCGGCACGGTGGCCACTGTCTCCCGCAGCTCCGCCATCGCCACGTCCAGCCGGTTGTCGGTCACCACGCTCACCTGACCGCCGGCGTCCAGGACCAGCGGGCTGTCGCAGAGCACCAGATAGTCGACCTGGTCCCCACAGTCACGCAGGAGGCAGACCGTGCTGGACGGGGTGCCGGGATGGTCGAGATCGCACTGCCCGCCGTGGTCGGCGCGGACGGCGAGGATGGCCGCGGCCAGGTTGCTGGTCAGCCGGGCCGCCGGGCGGACCGCCTCGGCCACGCCGAGCCGGGCGGCCAGGTGTCGGACGTACCACTCCGGCCCGTGCACGCAACCGGTGTCGAAGCCCTCCGGCACTGTCGCGCCGTCCAGGACGCCGACCAGCGGACCGAAGCGGAAGACCAGGTCCTCGTTGACCTGCCGGCCCGGGGCCGGTGCGGACGCGGAGCTTGCCCGCATCATCCGCACCGGCCCCGCCGCGCCGACCGGGTCAGCGCTGCCGAAGGTCGTCGGCGGCCGCATGCGCCTCCCCCTGCACCTGGCCGGTGGCCGAGCGGCCCTGGTCGCGTACCGCGGACACGCCCTGCTGGGCGCTGGACCGCACCGACTGCGCCGCCTGCTGCGCGGGCTCCCGCAGGTTGTCCTGCATCTGGTGGCCGACCTGGCTCGCCTGCTCGCGCAGCTCATCGGAGTGCTCACTCACCATGCTCCGCGCTCGTCCGGCCAGTTGCCGCTCGCGCCCGCTCGGCGGGATCAGCGAGGCGGCCAGCAGACCGACGCCGAAGGCGACCAGCCCAGCGGCCATGGGGTTGCCCTGAGCCCGCTCACGGGACTGGTGCCCGAGCGATCGGGTCTCGTCGCGTACGGAGTCGGCCATGTGCGACATCCGCTGGCTGGCCTCCTGCCCCATGTGGTTCGAGCTGCCCATCACCTTCTCCTTCGCTCGGGTGAACGCGCCGCGAGCCTCTCCGACACGGTCACCGGCGATCCGACGCGGGTTGACCTTGCCGGTCAGCGCGTCGACGTCACTGCTCAACTCGTTGCGGGTGGTCTCGATCTCCCGCCGGATCCGATCCGGATCACTGGACATGACCTGCTACCTCCCGACTCGTTCACCGACCCCGCAGGGCGTCCGGCATTTCCCGGGCCGTCTGCTTCGTCCGGGGCAGGACCGCACGCGCCCGCTTCAGCTGGGTCCGGGCGTTGAGGAAGAGACCACCGGCCACGGCGGCCCAGAGGACCGCGACGATCAGCGCCGCCCACCCCTGGTCCATCGTGTTGGACAGCCCCCACCACACGGCGTACGACACGAAGAGCACTGCCAGGAACCCGGCCACCCCTGCGCCGCCGAACATGCCGCCGGCCTTGCCGGCCTGACTGACCTCCTCGCGGAGCTCGGCCTTGGCCAGCTCGACCTCCTTGCGCACCAGGGTGGACACGTCCCGGGTCACATCGCCGAGCAGTTCGCCGACCGAAGCCTGGGTCCGTTCCTTCTCGGGGGCACTCACGGGGCCACCCCGCCGGGCAGGTCCCGCCCCGGTCGACCGTTGGGCGAGACGTTCTGCGCCCGTGCCGTCCCCACGTACGGCTGCTGACCGTCCTCCGGCGGTGCGCCCTGCGGCGCCCGGGAGGCACCGCCCGCGCTTCCACCTCCGCCGTTACCGGAGGCCGGAGCGGTCAGGCCGCGAGTGAGCCGGCCGACCAGCAGTCCGGCCACCGCCGCGCCCGCGAGGAAGGTCCCCGGGTGGCGCCGCGCGTACGTGCGTACATCGTCGAGCACCTCGCCGGGCTCACGCTCGTCGAGCCAGCCGGCGGCCTGCTGGGCGGCGTCAGCCACCCGGCGTACCGCTTGACCGGCCAACCCGGAGTCGCCGTCCCGTTCGGCCATCGAACTGAGGTTCTGACCCAGGTCACGCAGGCCCTCGGCGGCTCGCCGCTGCTGCGTCTGCGCCTGTTCCCGAAGCTGCCCGGTGGCCTCACCGGTCAACTGCCGGGCCTGTTGTCGCGCCTCGGCGGCCACCTGCCCGCCCTGCTCAGCGGCGGTGTGGGCGACCTGACCCCCGGCCTGCGTGGCCTGCTGGCCGACTCGGGAGGCCTCCTGCCGGGCCTGCTGTCCTCTACCGCTCGGAGATCCGCTCTGATTCGTTGCCGTCATACCCCGCTCCCTTCCTGAATCCGGGGTCGCGTGGCGACCCCGGAACACCACCCGCCTACCCGCCTGGCCAGTCGGCATGCGGTAGGGCCGCCGGCCAGGGTGCGAAGAGCGGAAGCGGAGGCGCCAACGGGAGGAACAGGCCGAGTGCCCCAGCAGGGGTGCGGTGCGGTCAGCGGCGGCGGTTGCGGGCGCGCGACGATCGCAGCCGGCGGAGCCGACCGATCAGCAAGGGTTCGGCGGCCAGCGCGGCCGGATTGTCCAGCAGCCCGTTCAGCAGTTGGTAGTACCGGGTCGAGGAGACCCCGAAGGTGTCCCGGACGGCCTGCTCCTTCGCACCGGCGTGCCGCCACCACTGCTGCTCGAAGGCGAGGATGGCGAGTTCCCGTGCGGTCAGCTGGGCCGTTGGCGCGGCGGGCTCGGCGTCTTCCCCGTCGTCCGGCGCGAGATCGTCGGTGCTCTCGACGGATGGTGCCGGCCGCGGAGTCGGGACGGTGGGCCCGCCACCAGCCGCCGCGACGCCCGGGTGAGCCTCGGTGGACGGCTCGGGGGCGGTCGGGGTGGTGTCGGCGGGCATGGCACTCAGCCTAACCAGGGTCGACCAGGGTCGCAGCAGCCGGCGCGGCCGGCCCCGCACCGTCGGGAATCCCGACGGCCGGGCCGGCCGCGTCGCTTCGCTGTGGTCAGGAGATGTCGCGGCGACGCATCGCCCAGATCGCCGCCCCGAGGATCACCACCACCCCGACCGACAGCAGTACGGACGACTGCTGCCAGGTGATGTCCAGGGTGGCCGGTTTGCACTCCCCGTAGTAGGTCGCGTTGCAGGAGTTCCAGTCCTGCAACGTCACGGTCTTCGTCATCCAGGCCAGCGCGTACGTGGGCAGCAACCATGCCTCGGCCCACCGCACGCTCGCCATCGCCAGCAGGATGCCCAGGCCGAACTGGCCGACCACCATCACCGCCACGACACCGCCAAGAGCCATCGCGGTGTGCCGACCCAGCGAGGCCAGCGCGAACCCGATGGTGGTGAGCACCAAGACCAGCACCACACCGCGTACCCCGGTCAGCATGAACGACTGCCAGACCCCGGAGGTCACCTTCTCGGTGCTGCCCCGGAACGTCGCGACCGCCCAGAACCCGGCGAACCAGAGCACCGCGGCGGGCAGCGTCACCGCCAGGATGCCGGTGAGCAGCGCGGCCAGCTTGGTGAGGAGTACGGTGACCCGCTTCGGCCGCCAGAGCAGCAGGTTCATCATGCCGCCGGTGCTCCACTCGGCACCGACGAAGGACGCGCCGACCACGAACCCGACCAGGGCGAGGATCGCCGCGAACGGGATCAGCGTCTCGGCGAACGTCTCCCGGAAGTCGAACGTCGAGGGCAGGAACCACTGCGCCTCGATCTGGTCCCGGGGCGGCGGCGTGATCACCGAGCAGTCGTCGGGGTAGCGGCCGTCGTTCGGCGTGCCGGCCGTCTTGGCCTGCTCACACGCGACGCGCTCCTGCTCGCTCCAGCGCACCTGATCCTGGTACTGCTGGTCGGCTTGGCGTTCGGCCTTGGCGAGCTGGCCGGCATCGATCTTCTGGTTGGTGAAGAACACCCCGACCACCACCGCGGCCAGCACCAGCAGGCCGAGCAGCGTCATGTAGCGGGTGAAACGCCGCTTGGCGAGCCGGCGCAGCTCCGTACGAAAGAGGCTCACGCGCCCCACCCTCCCCCGGTGGCACCGGGCTGACCCGTTCCACCGACCTTCATGGACTCGTCGACCTGCCGGTGCTGCCCGGGTACCGGCGCGGTGGCGGTCAGTTCGAGGAAGACGCTCTCCAGATCGACGGCGATCGGAGCCAACTCGCTGACGTAGAGGTTGTGCTCGGCGAGCAGCCGCGTCACCGAGGCCGGCTTGTCGACGCCGGCCAGCATCAGGTGGTCCGGGTGCGGGGTGACCCGGATCCCCGCCTGGGTGAGCGCCTCGCTGGCCGCCGGCAGGTCGCTGACCGCTTCCAGCCGGATCCGGACCGCATCGGACGAGTGCTGCGCGAGCACCTCGTCGACCGGGCCGAAGGCGACCCGCCGGCCCAGCGAGATGATGGTGACCGAGTCACAGATCAGCTGGATCTCGCCGAGGATGTGGCTGGACAGCACCACGGTCATCCCGGATTCGGCGAGGGTGCGCATCAGCGTGCGCATCTCCCGGATGCCGCCCGGGTCGAGGCCGTTGGCGGGCTCGTCGAGGATGAGCAGCTTCGGGTTCTTCAGCAGGGCCGAGGCGACGGCGAGCCGCTGCTTCATGCCCAACGAGTACGTCTTGACCCGCTCGCCGGACCGGTCGCGCAGCCCGACGAGCTCCAGCACCTCGTCGACCCGGGTGGCCGGCACCTCGCCCGCCCCGGCCAGCAGGGACAGCGTGTCCCGTGCCGAGAAGTGGGGGAAGAACTGCGGGCTCTCCACGATCGCGCCGACCTGACCGGCGACCGTGGGCAGCGCGTCGGGCACCTCGTGCCCGAGCAGCGCCATCCGGCCGCCGTCGGGCCGGATCAGGCCGAGCAGGGTACGCAGAGTAGTGGTCTTGCCTGACCCGTTGGGGCCCAGGAAGCCATGCACCTGCCCTGCGTCGACCCGCATGTCGAAGCCGTCGAGCGCGTTGCGGGTGCCGCGTCGACGACTCTTGTACGTCTTACGTAGACCTTCGATCTCCAGGACAGCTGGCAAGCTGCACCTCCCCCGATGGGTGGGCGTGACAGCCGACACCATACGCGGTATGCAGGCACGCGCAATACGCGGTATGTATCGACGCGCCGAACGGGCTACTTCATCGACGCAACGTGACCGCTCAGGCGCAGACGACCTGCACGCCGGCAGCGCGGAACGCGTCCACCACCTCCGGGGCGGCGCCGGAGTCGGTCACCAGCGTCTCCACCCGCTCGACCGGGCAGATCCGGGCGAAGGCGTGACCCCCCAGCTTGGACGAGTCCGCGATGATCACCACGCGTTTGGCGCGGGCCACCATCAGGTTGTTCATCGCCGCCTCCCCCTCGTGGTGGGCGGCGGCACCGAGCTGCGGGTCGATCGCGTCGACGCCGAGCAGCGCGACGTCCAGGGTGACCTCACGCAGCAACGCCCCGCCCAGCGGGCCAACCAGTTCGAACGACTTCGGGCGTACCACCCCGCCGGCCACCACGACCTTCATCCGAGACCGGACCAGCAGCTCGTTGGCGATGTTCAGCGCGTTGGTCACCACGGTGAGCTGGGCACCCTCGGCGCTGGTGTTCAGGTCCGGCCGGACGGCGAGCGCCCGCGCCACCTCGGTGCTGGTGGTGCCGCCGTTCAGCCCGACCACGGTGCCCGGTGTGACGAGTGCCGCGGCAGCCGCGCCGATCCGCTGCTTCTCGGCGGAGTGCTTGGCCGTCTTGTAGCGCAGCGGCAGGTCGTACGAGACGCCGTTCGCGACCGCGCCGCCCCGCGTCCTCGTGATCATCTGCTGCTGGGCGAGCTGGTCGAAGTCACGCCGGATGGTGGCCTGGGAGACGTCCAGCCGCTCGGCTGCCGCCTCGACGCTGACGCGGCCGTTGTCAGTCAGCATCTCGAGCAGCGCGTTCCATCTGGCGTACCGGTCCACCTCGGGGGCCCCTCCCAGTGACTGCACGGACGGTGATTGATTGCGTGCACACTAGTGCGCAAAACTAGGCTTGCGCAAAAGACTGACCTGCGCGATCGGCCGGTCGGTTGCCACGGCCACCCGGGTTCGCGCAGAATGACGCGCGAAACACGGGTCTAACGAGCCGTATTGCGCACCGGTCGCCCCTGCGAGGAGTTTCCCATGGCGTACGTGGACGCGGAGATCGCGAGCCAACCCGACTGCTGGCGGGAGGCGGCCGAACTGGCCGGCGTCGTCCACGGTGACCTCCCGCGCCCCGGTGAGCGCGTGGCCGTCGTCGGTTGCGGCACGTCGTGGTTCATGGCGATGGCGTACGCGGCCCGCCGCGAGCAGGCCGGCCAGGGCGAGACCGACGCGTTCCAGGCGTCCGAGTTCCCCGCCGGGCGCCGCTACGACCGGTTGATCGCGATCACCCGCTCCGGCACCACCACAGAGGTGCTGGAGCTGCTCGCCGCGCTGCGCGGACGGACGCCCACCACCGTCATCGTCGGCGACCCGGCGTCCCCTGCGGTCGAGCTGGCCACCGCTGCGGTGACCATGCCCTTCGCCGACGAACGGTCAGTGGTGCAGACCCGCTTCGCGACAACCGCGCTGGCCCTGCTCCGCGCCCACCTCGGTGACCCGGTGGCCGCGCTCGCCGCCGACGCCGAAGTGGCGGTGCGCTCCCCGCTGCCGATCGACCCGGCCACCATCGAGCAGGCCACCTTCCTCGGTCGAGGGTGGACGGTCGGGTTGGCCCAGGAGGCAGCGCTGAAATGCCGCGAGGCGGCCACCTTCTGGGCTGAGGCGTACCCGGCGATGGACTACCGGCACGGACCCATCTCGGTCGCCGCGCCCGGCCGGCTGGTCTGGGCGTTCGGC
Source organism: Micromonospora sp. NPDC005291 (assembly GCF_040607415.1). Classification (NCBI taxonomy): domain Bacteria; kingdom Bacillati; phylum Actinomycetota; class Actinomycetes; order Micromonosporales; family Micromonosporaceae; genus Micromonospora; species Micromonospora sp. NPDC005291. Next base: position 86,423 of record NZ_JBEXGR010000007.1, on the reverse strand, counting down.
GAGCTGCCCGACGGGCTGCCCGAGGATGTGGCCGCCACCGGCGCCGCCTTCGTGCACAGCCGCACGCACGGTTGGCGCACGGTGCTGGGCAGTTGGTCCGCCGGTCGTACCCCGGTCGACCCGATGGCCGACCTGATCCTGGCTCAACGTTTCGCGGTCGCGCTGGCGACCAGCCGGGGCCTCGACCCGGACGCGCCCCGGCACCTGACCCGGTCAGTGGTGCTGGCGTGAGCGAGCGCGTGGTCGTCGCGCTGGACGTCGGCGGCACCGGCATGAAGTGCGCCCTGGTCCGGCCGGACGGTGTCGCGGTAAGCACCGTGCGGCACCCCACCGACGCCGCGCGTGGCCCAGCCGCCGTGGTCGACACCATCCTCGACGTCGCCGAAGGGCTGGCCGACAAGGCCCGTGCCGACGGGCTCACCCCGATCGCGGTCGGCATCGCCGTGCCCGGGGTGGTGGACGAGGCGCGCGGAGTCGCGGTCTGGTCGGCGAACGTGGGCTTCCGGGACGTACCCCTGCGGGACCTGGCGGCGACGCGGCTCGGCCTGCCGACGGCGCTTGGCCACGACGTGCGGGCCGGTGGCCTCGCCGAGGCCCGGCTCGGCGCCGGCCGCGGCACCGGCCACGTGCTCTTCGTGGCGATAGGCACCGGCATCGCCGCCGCGCACGTGGTCGACGGCGCGCACGTCGTCGGCGCCCACGGCGCCGCGGGGGAGATCGGCCACATTTTGGTACGTCCCGACGGCCCGCGCTGCGGCTGCGGCCGGCCCGGCTGCCTGGAGGCGGTCGCCTCCGCCTCCGCGATCGGCCGCCGCTACGCCGAACTGGCCGGTGCGACAGCTGACGCTCCGGTGACGGCGGCCGAGGTGGCCGAGCGGGCCGCTGCCGGAGAACCGCTCGCCAGCCAGGTCTGGCAGGAGGCGGTCGAGGCGCTCGCCGACGGCCTCGCCACCGGGCAGGCGCTGTTCGACGTGGCGACGATCGTGCTCGGCGGCGGCCTGGCCCAGGCCGGGGACCGGCTGCTGACCCCCCTGCGGGCAGCGCTGCACGAGCGGATGACCTTCCACCGGGAGCCGCGGCTGGTCGCGGCAGCCCTCGGCGACGAGGCCGGCTGCCTCGGAGCTGCCCTGCTCGCCCTGGACGCCGTGAGCGTCCGTAACCATCAGGAGAAGCGATGACCGTACGGGTCAACGGCCAAGTGGTGACCCCGACCGGTGTCATCCGACAGGGCTGCGTCGAGTGGGACGGGGATCGGATCACCGCCGTGGCCGAGTACCCGTCGGTCCGGGACGGGCACTGGATCCTGCCCGGCTTCGTCGACATGCACACGCACGGCGGCGGTGGGCACACCTTCACCACCGGGGATGCCGACGAGGCCCGGGCGGCAGCCGACTTCCACCTCGCCCATGGCACCACCACCCTGCTGGCCAGCCTGGTCAGCGCGCCCTTCCCGCTGATGCGCGCTGCCACCGAGGCGTTCGCCCCGCTGGTCGACGAGGGTGTGCTGGCGGGCGTCCACTTCGAAGGGCCCTACCTCTCCGCCGCCCGCTGTGGCGCGCAGAACCCGGAGTTCCTGCGCGATCCGTCGACCGACGAGCTGACCGAGCTGATCGAGCTGGGCCGGGGCGCGATCCGGATGGTCACCCTCGCCCCCGAGCGCGACGGCGCACTGGAGGCGATCAAGCTGCTCACCGCGCAGCGGGTGGTGGCGGCGGTGGGCCACACCGACGCCACGTACGAGCAGACCCGCGCCGCGGTCGCCGCCGGCGCCAGCGTCGGCACCCACCTGTTCAACGGCATGCGGCCCGTGCATCACCGCGAGCCGGGCCCGGTGGTGGCCCTGCTCGACGCGCCCACCGTGATCTGCGAGCTGGTCGCCGACGGGGTGCACCTGCACGACGGCATGCTGACCTTCGCCGCCGCGACCGCAGGCCCGGACCGGACCGCGCTGATCACCGACGCGATGGCCGCCGCCGGAATGGCCGATGGCGAGTACGAGCTGGGCGGCCAGGCCGTCACGGTGGCCGACGGGGTGGCCCGCCTCGCCCGCGACGGTGCGATCGCCGGCAGCACACTGACCATGGACGCGGCGCTGCGGCACGCCGTGAACGCCGGGATCCCGATCGCCGACGCGGCACGGATGGTGGCCACCACCCCGGCACGGGCCATCGGCCTGGGCGACCGGTTGGGCTCCATTCAGGTTGGCCTCCGTGCCGACCTGGTAGTGCTGGACGAGGACCTGAACGTGGTGCGAGTGCTGCGCGGAGGCTCCTGGGTGGAGTGACCCCGGCAGCGGCCGCCGTGAGCCGGCCCGCTGCTGCCGCTGTTAGCCAGGCCGCTACCGGCCGCGCCTGTTGCGCGGCCTGTCGAGCTGCCCCAGATTCGGGGCAGACAGGCCACATGGCCGCAGACAAGCCACATGGCCGCAGCCTGCCTCACGTGTGGGGCAGCTCGACAGTGCGCCTAGAGAGCCTTTGGAGCTGAATCGTCTACGACATCAGCTCCAAAGGCAGCGGCCCAGGCCCCGGACAACCAGGCCCCGGACAACCAGGCCAGGTCTTAGCTCAGGTCGGGGACGTCCACGCCGAGGACGGCCTGCTCGTCGGGGCGGTGCACCAGCACGTCGGCCAGGTACGACTGGACCGCGTGGCGCATCCCGACGTCCCGGGCGGCCTGCTCGGACAGCAGCCACTTGTGCTCGATGATCTGCGCGAACAGCTCCTGCGGCTCCAGCTTGCGGCGCAGGTGCGCGGGGACGGCCCGGACCACCGGCTCGAAGACCTCGGTGAGCCACCGGTGCGCCGCCTGCTGCTCGTCGGTCAGGTCGCTCTCCGCCCGGTAGGCGTCCAGGTCGTTGAGCAGCTTGCGGGCCTGGTTCTCCTCGGCGTCCAGACCGGTCAGCCGCAGCAGTCGCCGGGTGTGGTAACCGGCGTCGACCACCTTCGGCCGGACCAGGTAACGCCCGTCGTCGATGGTCGACATCGCCACCTCGGCCACGTCGAAGCCCAACTCGTTGAGGCGGCGGATCCGGCCCTCGATGTCGTGCCGGGCCTCCCGCTCGACGGCCTGCTCGTAGGTGATCTCGTGCCAGAGCCGCTCGTAGCGCTGCACGACCTCCTCGCAGACCACTTCCGGGTCGATGGACTCGTGCAGCAGTCCGGCTGCCTGCAGGTCCAGCGCCTCGCCGAAGATGTTCACCCGGGCGATCTCCAGGTCCTCACCGCGCTGCCCGTTGGAGAGTGAGTTGTGCAGCGCGCCCGTCTCCGCGTCCACCAGGTAGGCGGCGAACGCGCCCGCGTCCCGCCGGAACAGCGTGTTCGACAGCGAGCAGTCGCCCCAGAAGAAGCCGGTCAGGTGCATCCGCACGATCAGGGCGGCGAGCGCGTCGAGCAGTCGGCTCATCGTCTCCGGCCGCAGGGTGTGCGAGAAGAGCGCCCGGTACGGCAACGAGAACTGCAGGTGCCGGGTGATCAGCACCGACTCAAGGGGCTCCCCGTCCTCGGTCTGCCGGTCGGCGACGACCGCCACCGCCTCGACCGAGGGAAAGTCGATCCGCTCCAGGGCCCGAAGCAGGTCGTATTCCCGCTCGGCGATCCGCTCGCGGGTCTCCTTGAACGCATAGACGTACTCACCGAGCCGGACGAACCGGACAATGTGTCGGGAGATGCCCTGCGGCAGGGCGACCAGGTGCTGGGCAGGCCACTCCTCCAGCGGTGTCGACCAGGGCAGGTCGAGCAGCGCCGGGTCCACGAGGGCAGACGTGATCCGCACGGGCACAAGCATGACGCCTCGCCCCTCGCATCGCCTCTCATCGTGGCTGGGCCCACAGCGCGGACGCCACGGCCTCGCGCCGGGCCGGTAGCGTGGTCCCGTGCTCAAACCCACGGCGGTACGACGTGACCTGCGGCTACGGCCCGTCCGCCCGGCCGGCTGGTGGTTCGACGCGCTGCTGCTGGTCGGGTTGGTCGGGTTGACCGTGGCACTCGCCGCGGACCAGCTCTTCGGGCTGGACCGGGCGATCGCCGACTGGGCCGACGGGCATCGACCAACCACCGCTTACTGGGTGGCCCGGGTGCTGAACCTGCTCGGCCAGGGCACCCCGTTGACGTTGATCGCGGCCGGGTTGGGCGTGCTGCTGGCCGTCCGGCTGCGGTCGGTGCGGCCGATCCTGCCGCCGGTGGTCGCGTTCGTGCTGACCTATCTGACCATCGGCCCGTTCAAGGTGTGGACCGCGCGCGCCGCACCGAGCGCCAGCGTCAAGGAACCGTTCCTGCCGCCCGAGCAGACCCTGCCGCTGTTCCACGACGATCTGCCGGTGCGATTCGCCCAGTCCTACCCGTCGGGGCACGTCGCCAACGCGATCGTCTGGTACGGGGTCATCGCGCTGCTACTCGCCCCGCTGGCTCGCAGCTTCGGCCGGCAACTGCCGGGCCGGCTGATCACCGTGATCCGCATCGTGCCGCCGCTGGTCGTCCTCACCACCACCACATATCTCGGCTGGCACTGGCTGACCGACTCGGTGGCCGGGCTGCTGCTGGGGCTGATCCTGGACCGGCTGCTGCACCGGGTGCCCTGGGACGATGTGCCGCTCCCCGGCCGGCTACGCGCATGGGACCGGCCGTTCACCTCGTACCCCTAGGTTTCGGTCCGTGAATCAACTGGCGCGGCGGCTCGGAGTCGGTCGCACCACTCTGGCGATGGCCCGCCGCCGCGACCTGCCCGGCGCGCTGGCCGCCGTGCACCCGGTGCACCAGGTGCCGCACCGCGCCGAGTTGGTGGTGGCCGCCGTGGTGATCGTGGTCGTGCTCCTCGGCGACATACGGCAGGCGATCGGCTTCTCCGCCTGCACGGTGCTCGTCTACTACGCGATCACCAACGCGGCGGCGCTGACCCTGGGCCGGGACCCGGACCGGCGGATGCCGGTCCGGGTCCTCGCCGGTCTGGGCCTGGTCGGCTGCCTGCTGCTCGCGGTCAACCTGCCGCTGAGCAGCGTCCTCGCCGGCTTCGGCGTGCTCGCCGTCGGCGCCGCCGGTCAGCGACTCAGCCGCCGGTAGCGGCGCACTGCCAGCGGGGCGAACGTCGCGATCAGGAGCAGCGGCCACACCACTGCCAACAGCATCGCGTGCTCCGCCGGCCAGGAGTCGCCACCCAGGCCCGGATTGCCGAACAGTTCGCGGATCGCCGCGACGGTGGCCGACAGCGGATTCCACTCCGAGATCGCACCGATGACCGGCGGCATCAGCTCCGGCGACACGAAGACATTGGAGATCGCGGTGAGCGGGAACGCCGCCGGGAAGACGATCACCCCGACGGTGTCCGGATTGGGGACCAGCAGCGCCAGGTAGATCCCGATCCAGGTGATCGCCACTCGCAGCAGCAGGAGGAGCCCGACGGCGAGCAGAGCTTTTCCGACGCCATGTCGCCACTGCCACCCGACGAGCAGGCCACAGACCAACAGGGTGGACATCTCCAGCAGGGCGCGGAGCAGGTCGGCGGCACTGCGGCCGGTCATCAGGGCGGACCGGGCCATCGGCATCGACCGGAACCGGTCGACGACACCTCGGCTGAGGTCCAGCGCCACGCCACTCGCGGTGGCGCCAAGGCCGTACAGCATCGTCATCACGAAGACCCCGGGCAGCAGAAACTCCCGATAGTTGCCGCCGCCCGGCACCTGCATACCGCTGCCGAACACGTACCCGAAGACCAGGACGAACATGATCGGCAGCGAGAAATAGAGGATCAACTCCTCCGGCGCGCGGATCACGTGGATCATGTTCCGCCTGGTCATCGTCCAGCCGTCGGCGATCGCGGTGGTCATGCCACGTCCGCCTTTCGGCCGGCGCCCACGGACTCACGGGCCTCATCGGGCCGGTGTCCGGTCAGGTGCAGGAACGCCTCGTCCAGCGTCGCGCGCCGCAGGCCGATGTCCTCGACCGCGATTCCCGCCTCGTCCAACGCACGCACCACGTCGACCAGCCCGGCAACCCGGTCGGCCACCGGGACGCTGAGTCGCCGAACCTCCGGATCACTTTCGGGCTGGGTGCCGCAGATCGGCGCGACGATACGGGCAGCCCGGGTCAGGTCGGCCGCGTCGCGCACCACCACCTCGATCCGGTCACCACCGGTCATCGACTTCAGCTCGTCCGGGGACCCCTCGGCCACCACCCGCCCGGCGTCGATCACCGAGATCCGGTTGGCGAGCTGATCGGCCTCCTCCAGGTACTGCGTGGTGAGAAGAACCGTGGTGCCGTCCGCGACCAGCGTGCGCACGAGCTGCCACACCTGGTTGCGACTGCGTGGATCCAGGCCGGTCGTCGGCTCGTCGAGGAAGAGCACGCGCGGCGTGCGGATCAGGCTCGCGGCGAGGTCCAGCCGGCGGCGCATCCCACCCGAATACTCACCGGCGGACCGACTCGCGGCCTCGTCGAGCCCGAACCGTTCCAGCAGTTCGCCGGCTCGCTGGCGGGCAGCCCGTCGGCCGAGCCGGAACAGCCGACCGAACAGCTCCAGGTTCTGCCGGCCGCTGAGGGTCTCGTCGACCGCGGCGTACTGCCCGGTCAGGCCGATCCGGGCACGCACCTCGTCCGGCTGACGCAGCACGTCGAACCCGGCCACGGTGGCCCTGCCGGCGTCGAAGCGCAGCAACGTGGCAAGGATTCGTACGGCCGTCGTCTTCCCGGCGCCGTTCGGCCCCAGTAGTCCGTACACCGTGCCGGCCGGCACGGTCAGGTTGAACGTGTCAAGCGCGCGGGTCGGGCCGTACCGCTTGCCCAGACCCTCGGCGACCACCTCGAATGTCGTCATGCCCCCACGGTGCGGTCGGGCGCTGACGGGTCACGCACCGTCCACTGACGGCGGCGTGCCGCCGGATTCGGCCTTCTCCGCCTCGGTGATGCCCGCAAGGACGGAGACGATCTCCGAACGCGTGGCCTCGCCGACATACCAGCCGGTGAGCCCGCCGGCCAACGCCTCTTCGCAGAGCCGCCTCGCCTCGACGAGATCTCCGCGCAGCCGTGCCACCTGCGCAAGGCCGAGCCGGGCACCGGACACGAACTCCGGTGCACCGCTGCGCTGCGCCAGGAGCAGCGCGGCGGCGAAATCATCGCGCGCCGCGGCAAGGTCACCGGCGCGCAGCCTGATCTCGCCCCGGGTACGCAGCATGTCGGCCTGGTCGACGAACGATCCGAGTTCCTCGGCCAGTCCCATGGCCTCATCCATGTGGGCGCTCGCCGCCTCCGGATCACTCCGCCAGGCGGCGAGTTCACCGAGCGCACCAAGTGTGATCATGGACCCCCACCGGTCCCCGGTGCTCCGGAAGCCGTCAAGCGCGGTGACCAGCGCGTTCCTGGCCCGGTCCCACTGACCACTCCACATCTGTGCCGAGCCGCTGCCCATCGCACCGAGCGCGTTGATCCAGACGTCCGAGCCGACCAGCCGCCGCAGCTCCCGCATCAGCTCGTCGACGTGCTCGGCGCCGCCGGGCGGCGGGCCGGTCGAGATTCCCGACAGATACAGCAGGAACGGTTGTCGAGGCGCCCGGTCGAGGCTGCGGATCACGGACTGCTGCGTTCCGAGGGAGGGCAGCTGGCTGGAACCACTGAGCGAGGCGTTGTAGACGCAGAGGGCGAACTCCTCGCCGAGCCCTGGCGGTGCTTCGGCGCCGAGCACGTCGAGCACGTCGGCGGCCAGCCGGGCCCCTTCCCCGCGCATGCCGCGCAGCCACCAGTAGAAGGAGAGGGCCGCGACCAACCCGGCCGCGTCGGTCGCGTCACCAGCCGCGGTGGCACGGCGTAGCGCCGCATGCAGGTTGTCCCGCTCAGCGTCGAGCCGCCGCAGCCAGTGCAGCTGTTCCGCTCGCCGAAGGTGGTCGCTGGCGGTCCAGGCGAACTCCAGGAAGTACGCGGTGTGCGCACGGCGCAGGTCGTCGGCCTCGCCGGCTTCGGCGAGACGCTCGGCGCAGAAGGCCCTGACCGTCTCGAGCATCCGGTAACGACCGCCGGTCATCTCCACGAAGGACTTGTCGACCAGACCGGTCAGTGCGTCGACGAACTCGGCGGTCGGCAGGCGGGACACCCGCTGCGCCGCCTCCAGCGTGGCCCCGCCGGCGAAGACGGTCAGCCGTCGAGCCAGTCTCCGTTCGGCATCGTCGAGCAGGTCCCAGCTCCATTCGACCACGGCCCGGAGCGTGCGGTGTCGCGGCGACGCGGCCCGGCTGCCCATCGACAGCAGCCGGAACCGATCGTCGAGACGGGCGGCCACCTCGGCGATGGGCAACGACCGTAGCCGCGCGGCGGCCAACTCGATCGCCAACGGCAGGCCGTCGAGGGTCAGACAGATCCGCAGCACCATCTCGACGTTGGCCGGCGTGACGGTGAAGTCGGGTGCGACGTCAGCGGCTCGTTGGGCGAAGAGGCTGACCGCGGCGTAGTCGTCGGCGTCCGGCGCCGACGCGTCCGGCGGCGGCAGGGTGAGCCCGGACAGCGGGCACAACGCCTCACCGGCCAGCCCGAGCGGCTCCCGACTCGTGGCCAGGACGCGCAGCCCCGGGCACGCGCTCAGCAACCGTGCGGCCAGCCGGGCGGCGTCGGCGATGACATGCTCGCAGTTGTCGAGGACGAGCAGCAGCTCCCGCTCGGCGAGCGCCTCGACCAGTCGGTCGGTCGAACGCCGGCCCGGCTCGGCCGGGGCGCGCAGGCCCGCATCGCGCAGGCCGAGCGCGCTCAGCACCGCCTGCGGTACGTCCGCACCGTCGGCCAGCCCAGCCAGCTCGACGAAGCGGACCTCGCCGTCGAGATGGCCCGCGGCCTCGATCGCCAACCGCGTCTTGCCCGCTCCTCCCGGGCCGGTGAGGGTGATCAGCCTTCGCTCGCCGAGCAACTCCCCAACGCGCGTGAGCTCGTCCTCCCGCCCGACGAACGTGGTGAGCTGGCTTGGCAGTGCCTGTTCGGCTGTCCCGCGCACGGCCGGGCGTTCCTCACCGCGCAGCACAGCCAGGTGAATCGCGGCCAGCGCCGCCGACGGATCGGCACCGAGCTGCTCGGCCAGCGTGCGCCGGGCGCCCTCGAACTCGGCCAGTGCCTCGGCCGGCCGGCCCAGTGCGGACAGGGCGCGCATGAGCTGGCCCCGCGACCGCTCCCGCAACGGGTGCGCGACGACCAGTTCCCGTAACTCGGCGACCAGCGCGGCGTGCGCGCCCAGCGCCAGGTCCGCCTCGATCCGATCGTCGACGGCGGCCAGCCGCAGTTCCTCCAGCCGTGCCGCCTGCGCGGGTGCGCCGGACGCGTCGAGGACATCGGCCAGGGCAGGGCCGCGCCAGAGCTCCAGCGCCTCGCGCAACACGGTCGCCGCGCGGGGCCAGTCGCCGCCGGCCAGCGCGCTGCGCCCCGCCTCGGCGAGCCGCTCGAACCGGTACGCGTCGACATCACCGGGATCCACGGCGAGGCGGTAACCGGCCGGGTGGAACTCGACCGGGTTCTGGTGGGCGGGCAGAGCCTGACGCAGCCGCGACACCTGGGACTGGAGCGCGTTGGCCGCGCCCCGGGGCGGATGCTCGCCGTACAGGCCGTCGATCAGCCGCTCCGCGGACACCACCCGGCCCGCGTCGAGCAGGAGCAGCGCCAGCAGCGCGCGAAGCCGCGGACCGCCCACGGGGATCTCGCGCCCGTCGGCCAGCAGCACCTGGGTCGGCCCCAGGATGCGAAAACGCATGACACCGATTGTCGCTCACGACCAGCTTGTTCCCGCTGCCCGGTCTGGCGGGACCCGATGGTCATCGGAACCGCCGCCATCCCCGAGGAGTCGCCGAACGGTCAGCCTGACCGTGCCGCGCTGGAGTCCGGTTCGTCCCGGACGCCTGCGTCGTCGCCCGGCTCCACCGGTCGGTGCCCGATGCCCCCACCCTGGATGGGCGGCACCCCTCCGACGGCGGGCGACACGGGTGCCGACACCGGGTGGGCGGCGCCGGGCGCAGAGGCGGCGACCTGCTGATTGGTAAGCCCGGGCGGCAGGGCGTGCTCCTCACCGGGGACGGACGGCGGCCCTGCGGGGCGGCCGATGCCGGGCGGGGTCGGTACGGGCCGAGGCATGGAACCGGCGTGACCGTGCGGCATGGGCACCTTCCCCGGGGCGGGCGGGGCGCACTGCCTGGTCAGCCAGTCCAACCCGCGTCGGCGGGCGACGACGGTGAGCCGGTCGCCCGCGAAGATCACCTGTCGGGGGTCGAGATCCTTCCACCAGATCGTCTTGGCGCCACCCGCCGGAGTGCGGGCGATCAGCCGGACCTGCCCGTCCCGGTTGACCATGCCGAGCGGTCGGCCATCCAGCTCGGAGCCGGCGGCGACCGGCACCTCGGCGACCGGCAGCGCGTGCCGGTCGACCGGAATGGTGGTGATCACCGCGCGTTCGGTGAGCGCCCCGATGAAGGCCGGGGCTGCCAGGTAGGAGACCGACCGGGACACACCGAGGGCGAAGGTCTCCTCCACCCGTTCGGCGAAGTCACCGTCGAAGAACCGCAGCACCACCCGCAGGTCGTCGCGGAGATCGCGGGCAGCGAGCGCCGCCTCCAGGTTGGCCACGTCGTCGGTGGACGCCACCACCAGCGCCTGGCAGTCGGCCACCGACGCGGCGACCAGCGTCTCCGGCAGCGCGGCGTCGCCGACGATCAGCGGCACCTCCAGCTGGCGTGCCAGAGCACCGCCGCGCGGCTCCGGATCCTTGTCGATCGCCACCACCTCGACGTCGTACTCGCGGAGCTGCGCCATCACCCGGGTGCCGACGTTGCCGAGGCCGATCACCACGACGTGCCCGACCCGCGCGGGCTGCACCCGGCCGGTGTGCAGGGCCAGCCGCGCGTTGACGATGCCGTCCACCACGACGGCGGTGATCAGCGGTATCAGCGCCAACCCGGCCAGGTTGAGCACCACCTGCATGATCTGCGCGTCGGCCGCCTTGTCGGTGTCGGGGTCGGCGCCGCTGAGCGTGGTGACCAGCGTCAGGTACAACGCTTCCAACGGGGTGACGTCCTCGGCTCGGGAGATCAGCGCCCCCAGCACCGCGATCAGCGCGAGCACCAGCATCACCGCGACGCCGATCTTGCGGGTGGCGAAGCCACGTACCGCGCGCAGCAGCACCGCGACCGGACGACGTCGCTTGCGGGCCCGGACCAGCCGACGGGCGGCGACCTCGGTGCCCGGTGGCTGCCCGGTCGCCTCGGCGAGCACCAGGTCGGCGCCGGCCTGCTCCAGCGGCAGCAGCTCCACCCTCTGCGCCTCACTGAAGTGCGCCAACGCGCAGACCACGTCCTGCGGTCGGACGTCGGCCCGCCGCGCCACCCGCAGCGTCTTGTCCCGATGTTGAAAGGAACTCGGGTCGACCTCGCCGAGCGCGGCGGCCACGAACGCGGGCGCGGCCATCTCGGCGTCGGAGAGCACCTCGACCGGTGCCTTGAGCAGTTTGCGCACGCCGTCAGCGAGGGTGCCGTTGAACATCCGCAGCACCTGACGGACCCGCTGGTCGACGGCCTGGGCGCAGAGCGCGGCATGCAGGTTGCCGACATCGTCCTGGTGCAGCAGGGCCAGCCCGGCGGCCCCGGCCAGGCCGGCGGCCTCGAAGGTGGCCACGTCCAGGCGATCCGAGCGAACCACCCGAACCCCCCGCAGCCCCGCCACGTCCGGGCCGTTGCTGCGGTAACGCTCGGGCACCACGACGGTCACCCGGGCCCCACCCGCCGGCAACTCGGATTCGAGCATCGCCCGCGCCACGTAGTAGGCGAGCGCGTCCCGCCCACAGATCACGTAGTGCGGGCGCGGATCACCAGCCGACCGGAGCCGCCAGTTCCACTCGACCGCCCGTCGCGCCCGGTCCCGCCACGGCTCCGCCATGCCCGGATCGTAGTCAGGACCATCACGGTGGGCGACCCCGTCCGGATCATTCCCGGCCAGGCATGTCGGCCCGGGCGACGGGTAGAGCAGCGACATGCAGACGTTCCTCCCGTACCCGGACTTCCTGGCCAGCGCCCGCACGCTGGACCAGAAGCGACTGGGCAAGCAGCGGGTGGAGGCCATCCAGGTGCTGCGCGGGCTGACCCGACCCGGGTACGGCTGGCGCAACCACCCGGCGGTGAAGATGTGGGCCGGGTACGAGGAGGCGCTCACCCGCTACGGGCTGGACATGTGCGCGGTCTGGACCGAGCCGGGGCGGGCCGACACCTGCGCCACCACGATGACCGTCGACCTCGCCGCCGCCTGCGGACCGGGCGTCGTGCGTACCCAGATCGAGCTGGCCGGGGCCGGCGAGCTGCCACCCTGGCTGGGCCGCGACGACCTGCACCTGAGCCACCGCTCATCACTGCTGCGCAAGGACCCCGCGCACTACCGCCCCATCTTCGGCGACGACGTTCCGGGAGACCTGGAGTACGTCTGGCCCGACTCCGACCGGACCCGTCGCTGCCTACCAAGCGACTGACCGTTCGGTGCGGCAGACTGGAGACTCTGTCGGCTCGGGAAGGTGCTCATGGCGCTGTCGCAAGTGGTGGGACGGCTCATCGGCGTACGCCAGCACCAGGTGGACCCGGGCGGCGGTGGTGCCGACCGCGTGCCGCGACCGACCGCAGCGGTGGTGGTCGGTGGCGGCATCGCCGGCATGTCGGCGGCGGTGGTGCTGGCCGAGCGTGGTGTGGCGGTCACTGTGCTGGAGGCGGCACCGACGCTCGGCGGTCGACTGGGCGCCTGGCCGGAGGCGCTCGCCGACGGCAGCCAGCAGAACGAGCACGGCTTTCACGCGTTCTTCCGGCAGTACTACAACTGGCGGTCCATCCTGCGCCGGATCGACCCCGACCTGGGCTTCCTCAAGCCCATTCCGGGCTACCCGATCCTGAGCGAGCAGTGGCCGACCGAGGAGTTCGGCAGGCTGCCGCCCGCACCACCGGCGAACCTGCTCGCGCTGCTGCTGCGCAGCCCCAGCCTGCGCCTGGCCGATCTGCGCCTGATGGACCGGGACGCCGCGCTGCCGTTGCTCAGCTACGACCCGGTACGCACCTACGCCGAGCTGGACGACACCACCGCCGACGAGCTGCTGGCGTCGCTGCGGCTGCCGGACCGGGCCCGGGCCATGCTGTTCGAGGTCTTCTCGCACTCGTTCTTCAACCACGAGGCCGAGATGTCGGCCGCCGAGATGGTCGCCCAGTTCCACTTCTACCTGCTCGGCAACCCCGAAGGGCTGGCGTTCGACTGCCCGGACGAGGACTACGCCACCGCGATCTGGGAGCCGCTGACCCGGCACGTGGAGAAGCACGGCGGCCGGGTGCTCACCAGCTCCGCCGCGACCGGGGTGCACCGCGACGCCGACGGCTGGCGGGTGTCGACCGCCGACGGCGGCAGCCATCCGGCGGGCCACGTGGTGCTGGCCGTTGACCCGCCGGCGCTCGCCGCGCTGGTCGGGGCCTCCCCCGACCTGGTCGAGCAGGCACCGGAGCTGGCCGCGCGGATGCCCACCTTCGGCACTCCCGGCCCGCCGTACGCGGTCGCGCGGTACTGGTGTGACGGGGACGTGGCCGCCGAGCGGGCGGTGTTCAACGGCGTGTCCCGGCAGCCCACATTGGACTCGGTGACGCTCTACCACCGACTGGAGAACGAGTCGCGGCGCTGGGCGCGGCAGACCGGCGGGTCGGTCATCGAGCTGCACGCGTACGCCTGCGAGGCGGGGGTGCCGGCCGAGGAGCTGGCCGAGCGGATGCGCCGCGAGCTGGTCGCGCTCTGGCCGGAGGCCGGCGACCTGCGGGTCCGCGAGATGCGGGCGCGGGTGGAGGCGCAGGCACCGGCGTTCACGCCGGGCAGCCACGCCTGGCGACCGGGGGTACGCACCGACGCGCCCGGCCTCTACCTGGCCGGGGACGGGATCGCCACGGACTTCCCGAGCGCCCTGATGGAACGCTCCGCGGCCACCGGCATCATCGCCGCGAACCACATCCTGCGCGCCGAGGGTGGCGCGGCCGAGCCGGTGCGCTCGATCCGGCCGCGCGGGCTGCTGGCCGGTCGAGTTGGACCAAAGCGACAAAACGCCACATAACCATCGGTACGCTGCCGTACGCTCGATTGATCAACCGTCGATCGACCGGGCGGGAGGGCAGCGGGAGATGTCACCACTGCACCGCGCCGGCGCGGAGAACGGCCCTTCGATCGACGAGATCGGCCGCGACGACGCGTACCCGCTGATCCGCGACGAACGCGCCTGCGTCGTCACCGCACTACGGCTCGGCTGGTGGATGGCGGACGCCTACCACCACGGGCAGCACGCGGAGCTCGGCGCTCCGGTCGGGGGCCGCCCCGCCGTACCGCCGGCCAAACTCTCCAACCTCACCGAAATGTCCGCCCATCGGCGGATGCGGATGTACCTCGACGGGGTGGACGTCGCCCTGGCCCAGATCGCCGAACTCACCCGGCACAGCGGGCCGGTGCCCGACACGTCAGCCGCCCGGGCCCTGCTCCCCGACCCGGGCCGACCCGACCCCGCCGACCCGGTGCCGCTGCTGCTCGCCCTCGACGACCTCAACGTGGAGGTACTCCGCTGGGCGATGGCCACCAACCACCGCGTCGGGTTGGCCTACCGGCTGGGCCGATCAGTGGCCGACACCGTCCGAGCCGGCGACGCCGCCCAGTTGCTGAGGCAGTTCGGCGGCCGGCAGATCCAGATCAGCCGGTGGTTGGACGAGTTGGCCAGCGTGCTGCCGCCGTACTCGGCCTCAGTGGTGCGCCGATCGCTGGCCGCCTGGGCGACCGCGGTCGATCGGGCCGGCCACGGCGACCCGACCGGTCCGACGCCCGCCGAACTGAGCCGGGCGCTGCGCGGTCAGGGTGACCTCTGGCGCGATGTGCTCACCGGCGGCCTGCACCCACGCGACCTGCTCGACGAGGAGGACTACGCGGTGATCGCCAGGAATCTGATCATCCGAGACCGGCGACTGGTGGCGCAGGCGGCACGGGGCATCTTCTGGCCGGTGCTCGTACCCCTGCTGTTGGTGCTCTTCGCGGTGGTGGGCGTGAGCGCCGCCGCGGCCGCCGGCTCACCGACCACCCGGGCCACCGTCGCCCTGGTGGGCCTCGGCGCCGGACTGGCCGCGATCTGGCGGTCGGTCTCCGGGCCGGCGCTGGTCGTCGCAGGCGAGGTCAACCGGCCGCTGCTGGACAGCGAACTCACCGCGCGGATGGCCCTGCGGCTGAACCGGCCACTGTCCACCGCCCAGGCCCCGGCGAAAGTCGCCCCTCGCACCCGCCGTCAGCGCCGCGCCGGGGAGGCTGGCCGCTCGAAATACGTTGCCCGCACCTCCCGCATCGACCTACCGTGATCGCGCAAGGTCAACCACACCCGTTGGAGCAGCTCATGACGATGTCGCACGTCACCACCGTGCCCTCGTCGACGCTGCCCGGCGACGGTTGCCGAGCGGAAGGTCCCCGAGCGGGCCGGCCCGACTGACGCGTTCCCGTACGCGCCGAGCCGCCCGTCCGACAGCCGGACCGGGCGGCTCCTCGCTGTCCGGAGCAGTTCGTCCGTCATCGCTCTGAAGGGAGATCCCGGTGGACGCCGTCCTCGTCATCAACGCCGACCTCGGCCCGCTGCACCGGGTCACCGTTCAGCACGCCGTCCGGATGCTCTGCCGCCGGGTGGCCGAGATCCACGAGGCCGAGCCGGACCAGGTGATCGGCGTCTTCCCGATGCCCCGGGTGGTGCGCCTCGTCCGCTACGTGGTCACCCGGTGGCGGTTCAGCGCCGGGCCGGCCTGGTCCCGGGCTGGCGTGCTGCGCCGCGACGAGCGGTGCTGCGCGTACTGCGGCGGCCCGGCGTCGACCATCGACCACATCCTGCCCCGCTCGCGCGGCGGCCGGAACACCTGGAGAAACACCACTGCCGCCTGCTACGGCTGCAACCAGCGCAAGGGCGACCGGACACCGGCGGAGGCGGGCATGCCGCTGCGCCGCGAGCCGGTGAACCCGGGCTGGTCGGCGCTGGCGGGGCGGTGACGGACCGGCCGGCGGGAACGGGGGGCCGTGTCGGGGGGTACGCCCCCGGCGCGGCACCCGCCGGCCCCCCGTCAGGCGGCGCGCTCCTTGACCTTCGGTTTCGGGCGGCCGTTGGCGCAGTGCACCCGGATCTCGCTGCGGTGCTCGGCGGAGGTCAGCTCAACCTGGATCCGTTTCGCCGGGCCCGGGTCGTACGCCGCCGCCTCGTATCCGGGTGCGAGTGTCACCGCGAGCACCTCGGCCGACGCCCCGAGGCAGCGGACGGTGACCGTCCCGCCGAGAGCGTCCACCGGCATCCCGCCGGAAGGAGTGGGCGTCGGCGCGACCCCGCTCGGGGTCGGTCCTGGGATGGTGGCAGTCGGGCCCGGGGCAGCCGTCCCGCCCGGACCGGTCGGGGGGCCGGTCCGGGTTTTGGACGCAGTTTTCCTGGCCGACGGGACGGCGGACGGTCGGGGGTCGACCGCGGCGGTCGGCTCATCGTTGCGTGGCATCCCCACCGCCGTGGTGCCCGGGCCGATGCCGGTCGATGGCGTGTCCTGCCCCGGCCGACGATTGCTCGAGTCGCCGAGCGACCCGGCCATCGCCACCACGGCGATCACCACGCCGGAGACCGCCAGCATGACCCGCTGCCGAAGCCGCGACCAGCGCCCGGAGTTATCGGTACCGCTTGTCGGCTCCGCCGGATCGACGGTCGCGGTGTCCGTCTGCTCGACGGCGCATGGTGCCGGTCCGGCCGCAACGGCAGCCGGACCGGGGGCGGTTCCGCCGACGACGGCCACTGCGGTGGAGGCGACGAGCAGGATGCGGGCCGCCTCGACGGCCGGTGGCCGGTCGGCGGGGTCGCGGGCCAGGCACCAGCGGTAGAGCCGTTGCACCTCGGGCGGCACGCCGTCGATCTGGGGCAGTGGGTCCGGCTCGACACGCGTGTCCGCGCGGAGCATCCCGGTCTGCCCCTCGGCATGCCACGGCAGCCGGCCAGTGAGCACCCGGCGCAGCAGCAGGCCAAGGGCGTACACGTCGCACGCTGGCAGCACCTCGCCGGCCTGTAGTCGTTCCGGGGCGAGATAGGCCGGCGTCCCCAGCAGCCGCCCCTCGAAGTCGATCTCCGACTCGCCGGCTGCCGCCGCGATGCCGAAGTCGAGCACCTTGGCGCCGGTGGGTGTGAGCATCACGTTGCCCGGCTTGATGTCGCGGTGGACCAACTCCTGGGCGTGTGCGGCGGCGAGGGCGGAGGCCACCTCGGCGCAGACCCGCAGACCCGCGCGGGGCGGCAGCGGCCCGGCCGTCAGCCGTTGTTCGAGGGTGTGGCCGTCGAGCAGCTCCATCACCACGAACGGGACCTGGTTGTTGTCGACCGGGGACTCGCCGAAGTCGTAGACGCTCGTCACGTGTGGGTGCGACAGCCGGGCCGCCGCCTTGGCCTCGCCCCGGATCCGCTGTCGGGCGTTGGCATCCGAGGTGACGAGCACCTTCACCGCGACGTCCCGTTCGAGCACTTCGTCGTACGCCCGGTGCACCGTCGACATGCCGCCACTGCCGAGACGCTCCAGGAGCCGGTAGCGGCCCGCAAGCAACTGATCACGCTGCACGACTGACAGCCTGCCGTACCGACCGGCAACGGGCCAGCCCGGATCGAGGTGTTGCGATGGGTGAAACGGAGGCCCTTACCGCCCGGTCGGGTCGGGATGATCGCGCAGGTACGCCTCAGCCCGGTGCACTTCCCAGAAGACCAGCGGAACCCCCACAGCGCCCACCGCAGCCATCAGACCGCCGAGCACCGCCCAGACCGAGGCGAACTGCTGGAGCGCTTGACCGACGACCCACATCGCTGTCCCGGCCAGCACCACAGCCTGCCACCGCTGCCCGGCAAGTTGCCGGGCGGTGTGCCACAGCAGGGACAGGTCTTCACCGGCCTCGGGGATGCCGCGTCGCACCTGCCGACCCAGACGCCAGCGATGCGACCAGCTCAAGGTCACGAGCGGCGAGTTCCGAAGGGCACCGATCTGGCCCGTACCTGCCGCCCAGAGGGCCGTGGTAGCCGCGATGAGCAGTCCCAGAATCCTCAGGACAGCTCCGAGGTTGCTGGCCCAGCTCGGCGGGACACCGCCGAAGGCGCTCGTATGGTGACCAACCATCACGACACCGACCGCGAGCGCGCCGACCACAGCGGGCAACAGCACGACGAGGAGAAGCAGACGGAGGCGGCGTGATCCCCGCTCGGTCCCGTCCGGATCCGCTGCTGTCGCGTCCATAGTGGTCCCCCGATCACCGTGTGGAGCGGGGACTACCCATCGACGACGACGACTAAAACGTCAGTCGTTGGTCGGTGGCTGCCAGGCGAAGCGGGGCGTACGCCGCTCGGTCATCGCCGCGACCCCCTCCCGGGCCTCGCCGGTGGTCGCCACCTTCCGGTGCCACCAGGCGATCCGCGCGGGCCCGGCACGGTCGTCGATGATCTCCTTGGCGGCGGCGACGCTCAACGGTGACCGCAGGGCGATCGTCGTGGTCAGTTCGTCCACCCGCTCGGCGAGCCGGTCGGCCGGCAGCACCTCGTCGACCAGGCCGACCCGCAGGGCGCGCTCGGCGTCGATCAGCTCGGCGGTGAAGAGTAGATGCTTGGCGGCGGACGGGCCGACCAGCCGGGCCAGCCGGCGGGTCGTCGGTGCCGGATAGACCAGACCGAGCCGAGCCGGCGGTACGCCGAACCGGGCATCCTCCGCAGCGATGCGCAGGTCGCAGGCGACCGCGAGCTGAGCACCGCCTCCCACACAGGCGCCTCGGATGGCGGCGACGGTCGGTTTGGCGAAGCTGGCCAGCCGTTCCTCGGCGGCCACCGCGATGCTGGCGTCGCCGGCGTCCAACAGCTCGGCCAGGTCGCCGAGGTCGGCACCAGCGCAGAAGGCGTCGCCCGCGCCGGTGAGCACCAACGCCCGTACGCCCGGGTCGGGCTCCACCCGGTCGAGCAGTTCGGGGAGCTGACGCCACATGGCGGCGGTCATCGCATTGCGTCGGGCCCGGTTGTGGATCACCACGGTCGCGACCGGCCCGGTCACCTCGACCGTCAACTCCGCGTCCGACACGTCCGCCCCTTTCCGCGCCACCTGTCCGACGCCGCCGATCTGGCCCGCCGGCAGCGTGCGCCGGTGCGGCGACCATAACGGCGCGGACCCGGCGACCACCGTCGAGGGGTGGCCGCCGGGTCCTCTCGGCGATCGGTCAGGTCAGGAGACGGTGAGCGCCGTGTCGTCGACCACGAAGGACGTCTGCAACGAGGAGTCCTCGGTGCCGGTGAACTTCAGGCTGACGGTCTGACCGGCGTACGCGGCCAGGGAGAAGGACTTCTGGCTGTAGCCGGTGGCCTTGTTCAGGTTCGAGTAGGTCGCCAGCGTGGCCAGCACGGTCCCGCCCGAGTTGAGCACCTGCACGCTGAGCTTGTCGTACGCGACGCTGGTGGTGGTCTCGGCGGAGTCGATGTGCAACCAGAAGTTGAGCGCGTACGACGCGCAGCCGGCCGGCAGGCTCACCGACTGGGCGAGCGTCTCGGTGCGGGTGCTGCCGTACCCGTTCATCCACGCCTTGTACGACCCGGTGCGGGCCGCCTGGCTGCTGGAGTTGGTGATCACGCCGGAGCTGGCCGTCCAGCCGGTCGCGCCGGACTCGAAGCCCGGGTTGGCCAGCTTCTGACCGGGCGCGGTGCAGCCGCCACCGGAGCCGTTCACGGTCAACCGGTACGTGGCGCTACGGGTGACCGCACCCGCACCGTTCACGGTGACCGTGTAGGTGCCCGGCGCGGTGCTCGCCGAGGTGCTGATGGTGAGGGTGGACGAGCCGCCCGAGGTCACCGAGGCGGGGCTGAACGCGGCGCTCGCCCCGCTGGGCAGGCCCGACGCGGAGAACGTCACGGTCTGCGCCGTACCGCTGGTGGTGGCGGTCGCCACGGTGGTGGAGGCCGAGCTGCCCGGGTTCACCGAGCCGGCGGTCGGCGAGAGCGACACGGAGAAGTCGTTGCCGGTCGAGCAGGTCGAGTCACTGCCGGCCACGTTCACCGCGGTCCAGGCGGACTGCACGGCCTTGTACTCGGTGGAGCAGCTGCCGTACAGGTCGGTGGCCGCCCGCAGGCTGTAGGCGCGGGCGGTGTTCGCCGGGTTGCTGGTGTTGACGTACGACGTGTTGGAGGTGAAGTAGACGTCCAGCGCCCGGTACCAGATCTTCTCGGCCTTGGCCCGGCCGATGCCGGTCACCGCGGGGGCGGAACCGCAGACCGGTGAGGTGCCGTACGCGGTGGCGCCGGTGCCCTCGGCGAGGTTGAAGTAGAAGTGGTTCGCAACGCCGGACGAGTAGTGCACGTCCTTGTTCTTCGTGCTGGTGGACCAGCAACTGTCGGACGAGCCGTCCAGCGACGGGTTGTACATGTAACGCAGCGGCGTACCGTTGCCATTGATGTTGATCTTCTCACCGACCTGGTAGTCGCCCGGGTCGCTCGGCGCGGCGGAGTAGAACTCCACCATGTTGCCGAAGATGTCGCTGGTGGCCTCGTTGAGGCCGCCGGATTCGCCGGAGTAGACCAGGCCGGCCAGCGCCTCGGTGACACCGTGGCTCATCTCGTGCCCAGCCACGTCCAGCGAGACGAGGGGGCGGGAGTTGCCGGAGCCGTCACCGTAGGTCATCTGGGCGCCGTCCCAGAAGGCGTTGACGTAGTTGTTGCCGTAGTGCACCCGGCTCGGCACGCCGGTGCCGTTGCCGAAGATGCCGTTACGGCCGTGCGTGTTCTTGAAGTAGTCGAACGTCTTCGCCGCGCCGAAGTGAGCGTCCACGCCGGCGGACTGCCGGTTGGAGTTCGCTCCGGTGCCCCACGCGTTGTCGGCGTCGGTGAAGGTGGTGCAGGACGAGGTGCCGTTGTTCATGTCGCAGGTACGGCCGTTGCCGTGCGACGGATCGATCATCTGGTACGTGCTGCCGGAGAGCGTCGTGTCGATGCTGACCGCGCCGGTGTAAATGCCCTGGCCGCTGCCGACCACCGACTCGATCTCGTCGTACGACCCGACGGCCGCACCGGTGGTGGCGTCGCTGATCACGTGCAACCGGGACGGGGTCTGCCCGTCGGGCTGCCAGCCACTGACCACGGTCTCCCAGGCCAGCCGGCCCTGGCCGGAGCTGGCGTCGACGAACAACTCCGGGGCGCCCACCGCCTCGACCGTGCCGGTGAACCCTGCGCGGGCGGCCTTCTTCGCCGCTGCGGAGGCGACCTTGGCCGTGGTGCCGAGGGTCAGCGGTGCGGCCAGACCGACCGAACTGCCGGCGTAGGTGCCACTCGGCGTGGCGTGGATGACGAAGTCGCCGCCGTACACCCGCAGTCCTTGATAGGTCCGGGTGTAGCGGGTGTGCGTGGCGCCGGTGGCGTCCACCTTGGTGCTTCGCACCTGGTAGGCCTCTGCGCTCGAACCCTGGACGGCGCCGGGGTTCGCTTGCAGGACGGTCGCCGCCACGGCCGCGGCGGAGGCATCCGGCGCGGGGGCGGTGGGCGGAGCCGCATGCGCCGAGGTGGCGACGCAGGCCAGCAGGCCGCTTGTGAGCAGCGCTGCGCTGACAGCGGCGAGGGGTCGTTTCACGTGCCCTCCAGAAAGGAGAAAGAGTGTGACAGGGGTAGTCACGCATGTAGATATAGCTATGTGTTGAAGAAAAGAGAAGCCCTGGACCGCTCCCGGACATCGACAATGGCCGTTCGGATGAGGCTCTTGACAAGGGAACCAACGGCCGGTTCAGCGCGTCCGACGGACATGAGACCCGCCTCGACAACCGGCGTCACGATCGCGCTACTGGTCGCCCTCCTGGCCGGCTGCACCAGCACCGACGGGGCCGGCACCACCCCTGACCAGGGGCCGAGCACCCCCGGCACGACCCCGACCGCCCCGGCCACCGACGCTCCGCCGGCAACCATCGCCCCCACGGTCGCCCCCACGGTCAGCGCCGCGGCCAGCCGGGTGATGCTGAAGCGCTCCGGCGGCTTCGCCGGCCGCGGTGATGTCGTGACCGTTGAGCCGGACGGCCAGTGGACCGCGGTGGACCGGGCCGGCAGCCGGCGTACCGGCCGCCTCAGCCCTGCCGACCTCGGCGGCCTGACGGGGCTGGCGGCCGACCCCCGGCTGGCCGCCGAGGCGCGTCGAACGACCCCGTCGAGCGCCTGCGCGGACGCGTTCAGCTACCAGCTCACCGTCGGCACGATCGAGACCGGTTATGTCGACTGCCCGACCGAGACAACCCCGCCGCCGGCCACGCGGGCTCTGGTTGAACTGCTGCTACGGGCCACTGAGACCAGGTAGTCCGAGGGCAGGCCGGTGCCACGCCACTGTGGCGGCAGGTGGGCCACGGCGACTCCCTCACTGACCGGGCGGGCGAACCTGAACACAGCGGGAGGCACGGGAAAATACCCGTGCCTCCCGGTGTGACGGCAGCCAGCTCAGTCCACCTGGCCGGACGCCGCTCGCGCGAAGGTGACCGACACCCACACCCAACCAACCGTCACCGCCAGGCCGAACGCCACCATGACGGCCGGAGCCGGGCGGACCATCAGCGCCACCCAGGCCACCGCGAAGAAGGCCCCGGTCGCCAGGCTGAACCCGGCCCGACCCCCCGACCCACGCCGCGCGGCACGGCGACCGGCGACCACCGTCGCCACGATCAACGACACGAAGGCGACCGCCGCCACCAGGAAGTGCAGGCCGCCGTGCCAACTGATCTGGCCGGCGCCCCGAGGCGTGCCGACGGGGAACCCGTCGGCCGGGTCGGCGCTGAAGATCGCCGCCCCCACCATGCCCAGCCCGTACAGGGCGAGCAGCCGGGGCACCCAGACCGAACCGGTGCTGGTGGAGCGTTGGAGCGCCCCGGCTGCCAGCACGCAGAGCACTCCGGTGACCAGGAACGTGGCGATCTGGATCCAACCCAGTTCACCGGTGCTCAACACGCTGACCGGGTGCCGCCGGAAGTCGAAGCCGTCCCGGGTGAACCCCTGGAGCAGCGCCGAAGCGGCGAAGATCGGGCCAGCGAGCACACCGCCGGCCAGCAGCGCACGGTCCCGACCGACGGAGGCCGGTCGTACCACGGGGAAAGGTGCGGCCTGGCTCATCGGTCCGCTCCCCTACGCCCGGGGGAACATCTGGCCGACGCGGATCCGGTTACCGAACGGGTCCCGGATTCCGAAGTCGATCCCGTACGGGCGCTCGGTCGGCTCGTCGGTGATCTCGACACCCTTCGCCACCAGCTCCGCGTACGTCTTGTGGGCGTCGTCGGTGGTCATGAAGAGCGCGCCGCCCAGCGCCCCCTTGGTGAGCAACTCCCGGACCTGTGCCGCGGTGGCCGGGTCCATCGCCGGCGGACCCGGCTTCTCCAGCAGGATCTCGCGCTCCGGGTCACCGGGCAGGTTGACCGTCAGCCAGCGCATGAAGCCGAGGTCCTGGTCGGTGTTGAGCTCCATGCCGAGCTTGTTCACGTAGAAGTCGAGTGCCTCGTCCTGGTCGAGGACGTAGATCTGGGAGCGGCTGATCGCGTTCATCGTCATGGCAATCACGCTAGACGTGGACCGTGACCTGCTGCTTATCCAAAACTGCTGGGTCGGGTCCAGGCCTTGGTGAAGCACGACGGCACGTTGGTTGGCATGGCGCGTCGGCGGAAGTTCGTGGGTGACTCCCCGACGATCTCCCGGAAGGTCCGGCTGAACGTGCCCAGGCTGCTGAAGCCGACCGCGAAGCAGATTTCGGTGACGTCCCGCCCGGTGTCCACCAGCAACGACATCGCCCGCTCGACCCGGCGACGTTGCAGGTAGCGGTGCGGGGTCTCGCCGAAGGTGGCCCGGAAGGTACGGATGAAGTGCGCCTCGGAAACGTGCGCGATCCGGGCCAGCGCGGGGATGTCCAAAGGCTCGGCGTACGCCCGGTCCATCGCATCCCGGGCACGCAGCATCGCCCGGTTCGACTCCTCCACCGCGCGACTCATCCGCCCCCGTCTCGCTCCGCTCGTTGCCAGGCCCAGGCTACCGCTGACCGCCGCCAGACCCGTAAGGCGTCGCCGCGCTCGAAACGGCTGGAACGCTTTCCGGTCGTCCGGTCGGGTATCGCGGCGCTGAACTCAGGTCAGCCGTAACGCCAGCGCCCACGGTGTGCTTTGACAGCGCATTTACTTACCGGAATCGGGCGAGATGGTGAGCAGGGCAGCCACGCTGCTGCGGGCATGGTCCGCGTTGCTGTCAACCGGTCGACTCGCGGCTGTGCCCATCGGGAAAAGCCTGATGAAATTGGAGCCCCCGGCCGGGATCGAACCGGCGACATCTCGCTTACAAGGCGAGTGCTCTGGCCAGCTGAGCTACAGGGGCGCGTGCGTCGGGGTCAGCATAGCGACTGACGTCCGGATATCCCGCTCGCGAGGCCTCCCGAGCACGGGAAACGTCAGTAACCCGACGCCCGTACGCCTCGACATCGCTGGGTCGCGCGTCGATTGATGTCCGACCGTGCCGGAGTGACCGGAATGCGTAGGCGATGGGTTGCGTGAGACGCTCCCCGCCTTGGCAGGGCGGGTAAACCCGTTTACCGTGCAGTGACACGGACGACAACCCGGCGCCCTCGCGACCGAGACGCCGTCCGCTGACCGGCACGGACACGTGCCGGTCGCTCCTTCACTCGGATCGTCCGGCACGTTCCTGCCGGTGAAAGGAAGCGCTTCACCATGGCTACGGTCACTTATTCCAAGGCGTCCCGGGTCTACCCGGGCCAAGAGCGTCCCGCCGTCAACGAGTTGGACCTTGAGATCGGCGACGGCGAGTTCCTCGTTCTGGTCGGCCCCTCCGGTTGCGGCAAGTCCACCAGCCTGCGGATGCTCGCCGGCCTGGAGGACGTCGACGCCGGCTCGATCTACATCGACCAGCGTGACGTCACGCACCTCCCCCCGAAGGCCCGCGACATCGCGATGGTCTTCCAGAACTACGCCCTCTACCCGCACATGACGGTGTACGAGAACATGGCGTTCGCCCTCAAGCTGCGTAAGACCTCCAAGTCGGAGATCGACCGGCGGGTCAAGGAAGCGGCCGCTCTGCTCCAGCTGGAGGAATACCTCGGCCGCAAGCCGAAGGCGCTCTCCGGTGGTCAGCGTCAGCGTGTCGCGATGGGCCGGGCGATCGTCCGCGAGCCGCAGGTCTTCCTCATGGACGAGCCCCTGTCGAACCTCGACGCCAAGCTGCGCGTGCAGACCCGTACCCAGATCGCGTCCCTGCAGGCCAAGCTGGGCGTTACCACGGTCTACGTCACGCACGACCAGGTCGAGGCCATGACCATGGGTCACCGGGTCGCGGTGCTGCTCGACGGTGTCCTGCAGCAGGTGGACACCCCGCGGGCGCTCTACGACACCCCGGCCAACGTGTTCGTCGCCGGCTTCATGGGCTCTCCCGCCATGAACATCAAGACCGTTCCGCTGAACGAGAAGGGCGCCGAGTTCGCCGAGCTGCACATCCCGCTGACCCGGGAGCAGGTCGAGGCGGCCCGCGCCGAGGGTGGCGACGGCAAGGTCACCGTGGGCTTCCGCCCGGAGGACTGCGAGCTGGTCAGCCCGACCGAGGGCGGCATGCCGGTCGTGGTCGAGCTCGTCGAGGACCTCGGCTCGGACGCCAACGTCTACGGCCACGCCGCACTGGGTGGCAACTCGGAGCGCTTCGTCGTCCGCACCGACCGACGCAACATGCCGAACATGGGTGACACAGTGTTCGTCAGGCCGGCCGTCGGTCGCAGCCACGTCTTCCACGCCGCCACCGGCAGCCGGATCTGACGTAACGCCGTACCGACAGGGGCGGTCCGCTTCGGCGGGCCGCCCCTGTCGTCGTACCGGCGCTCGGCTCTGCCCCTGCGGAGCCAGCCCGAATGTGGCTCTGCGGGGTGACTCGGCACGGCGGGCCCCGCTCGTACCGTCACGGCACCCGAACCCGAGGAGACGCCGTGCCCGCCGTTCTCGCCACCACCGTCGCTCAGCCGGCCACCCGTTCGCGGCCGTACCGAACGGCCCGCCTCGCCGGCCGCAGCCTCGCCTACTGCGCGACGCTGGTGCCGGTCGCACTGTTCACGCTGGTCACGGCCCCGCTGGGCGGGACCGGTGCGGCCGCCGCCCGCTGGCGGTCCCTGCGTACCGGGCTGCTCGGGGTGCCGCCGACCTCTGCGTCGGGCCGCCGACCCGGCCCGGCCGCGGTGCTCGGTCACGCGCTGCTCAGCCTGCTCCTCGGTGCGGTGGCCCTGCTGCCGCTCGGCGTGCAGGTGCTGCTGGTGCTGCGCGGCGTGCTGTACGGGGTGGTCGATCGAGGTCCGTACGACGATTCCTGGGGCGGCCCGACCATGGCCGGCGCGTGGCTGGCGCATTTCCTCGTCGGCCTGCCGATCGCCGCCTTCGGGCTGGCCGCGCTGATCGGCATCGCCGCCGTGCACCAACGGCTGACCCGCAGTCTCGACGGGGAGCGGCGCCCGGCCTGGCTGATCCCGACTGCGCTGCTGCTCGCGCTGGCCGGGGCGCTGCTCTTCGTCGCCTGGACTCATCAGATCTAGACAGACAACGAGGCCCCTTCCCGCATCCGGGAAGGGGCCTCGTCGACGTGTTCTACAGCTCGGCAGCCCGCCGACGGGCGACCTCGGCCAGGGTGACCGCGGCGGCCACGCTGGCGTTGAGCGACTCGACCTCAGAGATCATCGGGATGCTGACGGTCAGGTCGCAGGTCTCCCCGACCAGGCGGGAAAGCCCGCGCCCCTCGGAACCGACCACCACCACCAGCGGCCCGACCGCAGCCTCCAGGTCGTAGAGGTCGGTGTCGCCGTCGGCGTCCAGGCCGACCACCATGAAGCCGGCGCTCTGACACGCCTTCAGCGACCGGGTCAGGTTGGTCACCTGCGCCACGGGCACCCGCGCGGCCGCGCCGGCACTGGTCCGCCAGGCCGTCGCGGTGATCCCGGCAGCCCGCCGTTCGGGTACGAAGACACCCTGCGCGCCGAACGCGGCGGCCGACCGGATCACGGCACCCAGGTTGCGCGGGTCGGTGACACCGTCCAGCGCGACCAGCAGCGGAGCCTGCTGCTCCAGGGCAGCGGCGACCAGGTCCTCGAACGGCTGGTACGCGAATGGCGGCACCTGCAGCCCGACGCCCTGGTGCAGCACCCCGCCGGTCATCCGGTCCAGCTCGGCCCGGCTGATCTCCAGGTTGGCGATGCCGCGGTCGGCCGCGGTCCGGATGATCTCGTTGATCCGGTCGTCCGTGTCGATGCCCTGGGCGATGTAGAGCGCCGTCGCCGGCACCAGGGCGCGCAGCGCCTCCACCACCGGGTTACGCCCGACCAGCAGCTCCGGCGTGTCCTTGCTCGGGTTGGACTTGCGACCCGGTGCGACCCGGGGGCCGGACCGTGCGGTGGGCTTGCCGCCCCGGCCGCCGGTGGCACCCCGGCCGACCGGCACGCCCCGACCGCCGCCCCTGCCCCAGGTGGTGTCCTTGCTGCCCGGCTGACCGATCTTCGGAGCGCGCCCCTCCTCGGAGGCGACGCGGCGCTCCTTGTCCTGCTTCCAGGCGGTGCGCTGGGGCAGCTTCTCGGTGCCCGAGTAGCCCTTGTGCCACGGCCGCTCGTCGGCGGGCAGGGTGCGCCCCCGCCCAGCCAACGAGTCCTTGTTCTTGCCGCCGGTGCCCTTGGGGGCCCCCGCCTTCGACGTCAGTCGCCGGCCACGGCGCTGCGAGTTGCCGGCCATCAGTCCTGCTCTCCAATAGTCCAACGGGGTCCCTGGGGGGTGTCTTCGACCACCACGCCGGCCAGCTTGAGCTGGTCGCGTACCGCATCGGCGGCAGCCCAGTCCTTGCGGCCCCGGGCCTGCGCGCGCTGTTCCAGGGCCAGCGCGATCAGGGAGTCCACCACGGCACTCAGATCATCGGAGCGGCCGTCACCGGTCCAGGCCGGGTCGAGAGGGTCGATCCCGAGGATATCCAGCATCGCCCGTACCACGGCCAGCGTGGTGCGGACGGTCACATCGTCGCCGGTGCTCAGCGCGGTGTTGCCGTCCCTGAGGTGCTGTTGCAGCACGGCCAGCGCGGCGGACGTGTTGAGGTCGTCGTCCATCGCCGCGACGAAGCCGGCCGGCAGCTCACCGAACTGCCCGGCACCGACCCGCTCAGCCGCCCGCTGCAGAAAACCCTCGATCCGGCGGTACGCGGTCGCCGCCTCGCGGAGCGAATCCTCCGAATAGTCGATCACCGAGCGGTAGTGCGCGGCAGCGTAGTAGTAGCGCAGCTCCACCGGCCGCACCCCGAGCGAGTCCACGTATGCCAGGCCAAGCGCGTTGCCGGCGGACTTGCCCATCTTGGCCCCACCGATGCTGAGCAGCCCGTGGTGCACCCAGTAGCGGGCGAACGGCAGCCCGGCCGCCTGGGACTGGGCGAGCTCGTTCTCGTGGTGCGGGAACGTCAGGTCCAGCCCTCCGCCGTGGATGTCGAACTCCGGGCCGAGATACCGCCAGCACATCGCCGAGCACTCGATGTGCCAGCCCGGGCGGCCCAGCCCCCACGGCGACGGCCAGTAGGCGTCCGCCGGTTCGTCCGGTTTGGCGCCCTTCCAGAGCGCGAAGTCGCGCGCGTCCCGCTTGCCCCGGTCGGGGGCATCGCCGGCCGACTGCATCGCGTCCGGGGATTGATTCGACAGCGATCCGTACGCCGGCCAGGACGCCACGTCGAAGTAGACGTCGCCGGAGCCGTCGGTGGCCGGGTACGCGTGCCCGTCGGCGATCAACTTCGTGATCAGCTCGTGCATCTCCGGGATGTGCCCCGTGGCGCGCGGCTCGTAGGTGGGCGGCAAAACTTTCAACGCCCGGTACGACTCGGCGAGGACCAACTCGTTGGCGTACGCGATCGACCAGAACGGTCGGCCCTGCTCGCCCGCCTTGACCAGGATCTTGTCGTCGATGTCGGTCAGGTTGCGAATGAAGGTGACCTCGTAGCCGGCGGCCAGCAGCCAGCGGCGCAGCACGTCATAGTTGACACCGGAGCGAAGGTGACCGATGTGCGGCGGGGCCTGAAGGGTGAGACCACACAGGTAGACCCCCACCTTGCCGGCTTCCCGCGGGACGAAGTCCCGCACCGATCGGGTGGCGGTGTCATACAGGCGTAGCGTCACCGTACAAGGGTAGCTGTCCGTGCCTGTCCGGGTCCGCCGGTGCCGGGTCGTACGCTGCCAGGCGTGGATGCGACCGCACACTCCGGTGAACCGCCGGCCAACCCCAGCGCCGCCGCCGACGCGGGTGCCGGGCAGGCCGACGCGGTCGCGGGCCCGGCCGACGAGGTCGCGGGTCAGGCCGACGCGGTCGCGGGTCAGGCCGACGCGGTCGCGGGTCAGGCCGACGCGGTCGCGGGTCAGGCCGACGCGGTCGCGGGTCAGGCCGACGCGGTTGCCGGGCAGGCTGACGCTGTCGCGGGGCGGGTCGGGGAGACGTCGCAGACCCTCGACCGAGGGTTACGGCTGCTGCACCTGGTCGCCGACGCCTCGGGAGGACTGACCGTCACCGAGGCCGCGAACCGGCTCGGCGTCGGCCGGGCGGCCGTCTACCGGCTGGTCGGCCCGCTGACCGGGCACGGCATGCTGCGCCGAGACGGCGACGGCCGGCTGCGCCTCGGCGCAGGGTTGCTGCACCTGGCCCGACGCGCTCAGCCGTTGCTCGCCGAGGGTGCGCTGCCCGCGCTACGCCGCCTCGCTGAGCAGGCCGGCGCGACCGCGCATCTGACCGTGGTCGAGGGCGGCGAGGGTGTCGCCCTGGCCGTGGTCGAGCCGAGCTGGACGTCGTTCCACGTCGCGTACCGGGCCGGGGCTCGGCATCCGCTGGACCGGGGCGCGGCGGGCCGGGCCATCCTGGCTGGTCGGGCCGGAGTGGCGGAACCGGTGAGCAGCAGCGGGGAGTTGCAGGCCGGGGCGTACGGGGTGGCCGCGCCAGTGCTCGGCGTAGCCGGGTTGGAGGCCAGCGTCGGCGTGGTCGCACTCGCCCCGCTGGACGTCGGCACGATCGGCCCCCAGGTGTTGACCGCCGCTGCGGCCATCGCCACTGCCCTCCGCTGACCCCTGAACCGCCCACCGCCCGCCGCCCCCTCCGTCCCACCGCCCACCGCCGCCGCCCGCCGTCCCCGCCGTCCCAACACCCGCCGCCCGCCGCGGCTTGATCAACTTCACATCGCCGAAATTGCGGCATTCTCGCCGATCGATAGCGCCACTTCGCCGACATGGTGATGATCTCGCCGTATAGCACTTCGATCGGGGTGCCTGGCAGTCGTCCACAGGCACCGGACGCGTGACCGCCGGGCGCTGTCCACAGGGGTATCGGACGCCATGCCGGGGGTCGGAGGCTGGCCGCATGCCTCCTCGCCCCCACCGGCCTCCCGCCCTCGCCTGGCAGGTCTTCCGCGGTTCCGACGTGATCCGACGAGGCCTGGTCACCAGACACCAGCTACGCGGCTCGTCCTGGGTCCGCCTTCGGCACGACGTGTACGCCGACGCCCGCCTCGATCGTGACCACGGGCTGGCCTGCCGGGCGGCAACGTTGCGGCTGCCGCTGGGGGCGATGATCGCTGGGCCTTCCTCGGCGTACCTCCATGGCATCGAACACGCCGCCGGCTTCGAGGACGACGTGCACGTTCTGGTGCCGAGGGTCGGCCGCGTCGACTCTCAACGCGGCCTACGCGTGCACCTGGCCGGTGCCGGCGTTCCTGCGACGCAGGGGCTTGGCGTCGGTCCGAGCCCACCGCCACCCACGCCGATGACGGCTCTACCCGGATCGCAGAGCAACCCCACACTCTGCCGAACGGATCCATCCTCTGCGGCGTGGGAGACCGCAGCCTGGTTGGACCCGCTGCGTGCGGTCGCCATCGTCGACTCGCTGCTCGCGAGCGGCTTGACCACCCGAGCTGCGCTGACCGCCGTCGGCACCGCCAACGCGGACCGGCCGGGCGGCCGACGCGCGTGCTGGGTTTTCGATCTGGCCGATCCGGGCGCGCAATCGCCGCCCGAGTCGCAACTACGGGTGCGTCTGGTGCTGGGCGGGCTACCCCGGCCGGTTGCCCAGCACCCGATCCAATTGGCTGGCGGGCTCGTGCTGCACCCCGATCTGGCCTGGCCCGAGTTCCGGGTGGCGGTGGAGTACGACGGCCGCTGGCACTCTGACCCCGAGCAACTGCACCGCGACCGTCGACGGCTCAACCTGCTCGTCGGCGCGGGCTGGTTGGTGCTGCACGTGACCAGCCGGCGGCTGCAGAACGACTTTCCGGCAGTGCTGAGCGAAGTCCGCTCGGCCCTCATCTCCCGCGGCTGGCGCAGGTGATCACCTCAAGAGCTGATCGACACCAGGTCGCCGACATGGGGGCATCACCCAACGCGGATACCGCAATGTCGGCGACATGGTGTTGATCATGGCCGGAAACGCCAGCGGGGCCCGGTCGACGATCGTCGACCGGGCCCCGAGGCGGTGCCTTACGGGCGGGCGTTCGGCTTGAGCGGGGTCTTCACCGCCGCGTAGGCGTCGACGATCCCGTAGCCGTAGAAGCCGTTGAAGTTGACCCCACCGGCGCAGTACGCGTCGTAGGTCTCGTCCCGGCCCTCGTTGCGGTACTGCTGCAGCCGCGGCTCCGGGCAGGCGTGCTCGGCCGCCGTCCGGTAGAGGTGCTGCTCGACCAGGTCCGGCGACATCCCGAAGCCACCCCGGCGCTCCGGCTTGCCGTACCGGCTCACGATCAGCGCGGCGACACCGGCGGCGTGCGGGGACGCCATCGAGGTGCCTTGCAGGTACGTGTAGTAGCCGCACTCACCGTTGGCCTTGCACTGCTTGAAGACCGACTCCTCGAAGCCGGCGACGATGTTGCCGTCGGCGTCGACCGAGCCCTCCTCCTGAAGCACGTGCTTCGGGTACGAGGAGAGGATCATGTTGGCGTCGGTACGGAACGTGTCCGTGCCGAAGCCGTCCCGGAACCAACCGCCCGGGGCGGCGACGGAGATCTGCTCGGTGCCGTAGTTGGAGAAGTCCGACTTCTTGCCGGACGGGCCGACCGACGACACACCGATCACGTGCGGGCCTTCGGTGGGCAGGTCCCAGCAGCTCTCGTTGTCGATAGGCCGGGGGTACGGGTCGGCACCGTAGTCAGGGCTGCTGACGTCGGTACGGGGTGCGCCCAGGTCCTCGTTGCCGTTGCCGAGCGCACCGACCAGGGTGACGCCCTTGTTGTGAGCGAAGACCAGCGCCCGCTTCATCGCCTTGATGATGGCCCGCTGCTCGGCCTGGTCCTCGGGCGAGTCGGCGGGGTTGGCGGTGCAGTTGTAGAGCCACGGGTCGACGTAGAACGACATGTTGACCACGTCGATCCCGGAGCGGCCGGCGTAGACCAGGGCGTTGACCACCGGGTCGAGGAAGAAGTAGCCGGAGTCCTGGCCGCCCTTGAGCTCGACCAGCGAGACGTTCGGGGCAACACCGGAGAGGCCGAAGCCGTTGGCCGCGGCGCCGATGGTGCCGGCCACGTGGGTGCCGTGCCCGCCGTCGTCGGTGCCGACCGGGTCGAGACAGCTCGGCACCTCGCAGGGGCCGTCCACGTCGGTCAGGTCCGGCGCGAAGTTGCGCGACAGCGACCAGTTGAAGTTCGGCGCGATGTCCGGGTTGCTGGCGTCGACGCCGGTGTCCAGTACGCCGACGGTCACGCGACGGTCACCCGGCTCGATCTTGCGGGCCTTGTCAGCCCGGATCATCTCCAGGCCCCAGAGCTTGTCGTCGAGTGGGTCCAGCTTGGCGCCCTTCCGAGCGGCGGCACCAGCGGCAGCACCGGCAGCGGCCGTCAGGTGCTCCTGCTCGACCCGGTCCAGCTTCGGCTTGCGGCCGATGGCCTTCTGCTCGGCGGCACCGATCAGCGTCGGGGCTACGATCGCCCTGGCCGCGAAGTCGGCCCGGTCGCTGGTGACCTGGAACATGCCGACCTCGTCGGACCGGGACACCACCGTGCCGCCGGCTGCCCGGATCGCGGCGACCGCAGTGTCGGCGGCGACGCCGTCCTCGGCGACGACTGTGAAGGTGCGGGAGTTGCTCGGCGCGGCACTGGCAGGTACACCCAGCCCCGAAGCCGTAAGTGCCAGCACTGCCGCGGTCGCGACAGCACCGGCGGTGAAGCGCGTGCTCACCACATCGGATCCTCTCGTTGAGGGACGTGGCAGCCATCACACAACAACATGCGGGTTTACGCCAGATGAGCGCCCGTTATGGCGGTGAATCTCTGCTTCATGTGCCCAGTTCGACGGGGACACCACCGGCATCGATACGCAGATGGGCGAGCGCGGCCGGCAGGTCGGCCATGCTGGACACTTCGGCATCGGGCGCGATCCCGAGCGGGCGCGGCAGGCCGAGGCGGTTCAACCACACCGATCGCAGGCCGGCCTGCCGGGGCCCCACCACGTCGTGCTCCCACGAGTCACCGACGTACACGATCTGCCCGGCTGGCACCCCGGCCGCCGCGACCACCGCAGCGTAGAACTCCGGGGCGGGCTTCTTGGGCAGGCCGTTCTCGTGCGCGTACACCTCGAAGGCGAACTCACCGACGAGCCCGCAGCGTTCGGCGCGGCTGTTGCCGTTGGTGGCGAAGCCCAGCGTGTACCGGTCGCGCAGCGCGGCCAGTGCCGGCGGAACGTCCGGGAACGGTCGGGTGAGGGCGAATCGGCGGGCGAAGAAGAGAGCCGCGACCTCGTCCAGGTGGTCGTCCAGCCCGGCGCGGGCCAGCGACCGGGCCAGCGCGGCGCGGCGGATCTCCGCCACCGGGGCGGCCCGCAGCTCGCCGAAGACCGCGCCCCAGTCGGACTCCAGTTGGGCGAGCGTCACCCCGGCCGCCGCCGGGGTGCGCCGCCGCATGTCGTCGAGGACGGCGACCAGCCCGCCGGTCACCGCCGGGCGCAGATCCAGCAGGGTCTCGTCGGCGTCGAACACCACAGTGGTCAGCACGGTGCCCACTGTCTCACCGACCATCGAGCGCCAGCACAGGCTCGGGCGCGACAGGCGCGGACGCCGACGGCGACCCGCGCAGCTCATCGAGGCGCACCAGCGCGACGCCGGCGACGATCAACGCGCCACCGAACAGCTGCCAGCCGGTGGGCAGCTCGTTCAGGAACAGCCAGGCGATCAGCACCGCGAAGAGCACCTCGGTCAGCCCGACGAAGGACGACAGCCGGGGGCCGAGGATGCGGGTGCCGGCGATCCCGGCCAGGTACGCGATGACGGCGGCCACCAGGGAGAGCCCGGCGATGGGCAGCAGCCAGCTGGTGGACTGGCCGGCGAAGGTGACCTCGCCGAAGGTGGCGTGCAGCGGCAGCAGGCCGGTCAGCCCGATGAGGAGCAGCACAGCGGCGCCGACGGCCATTCCACCACTCGCCATGGCGACCGAGGGCAGCCGGGGATCGACCCGGCCGGCGAGCACGAAGTAGCCGGCCAGGCCGAATGCCGCGCCCAGACCCCAGAGCACGCCCACCGGGTGGAAGTCGGCGGTGCCGGCGAGATCGAGCACGAACGCCAGCCCGGTCAGGGCAGCCACCGACCCGGCCACGGTGAGCCGGCGGGGACGCTGCCCGTGCCGCAGCCACATCCAGCCCACGACGAGGATGACGCCCAGGTACTCCAGCAGCAGCGCGACACCGACCGGCAGGTAACGCACGGCGTTGAAGAAGCAGACCTGGGCCAGCGCCACCCCGAGCAGCCCGAACATCCCGATAGCTGCGGCGTTGCTCCGCAGCACGTGCCACCTCCCCCGCAGCGACAGCAGCGCGGGGATCGCCAGCACCAGGGCCGCCACACCGACCCGGGCGATCACTGCGGACCCGGCCGACCAGCCGGCGTCGATGAGCGATCGCGCAAAGGTGCCCGAGGTGGCGAAGGTGACTGCGGAGAGCAGCGCCAGCCCGGCACCGGCGGCAGGTCGTGAGTGCATGTCGTGCTCCTCGGGATGGCACCGCGTCATGAGCAAACTATCCTTGTGCTGATGACGCTAGGCGGCCCCTGTGACAGGAGTCAAGTTGCTATTCGCTCATGACACCGAATGTTCGCTGATCGCCACCGCCGCGCTGGTCAACACCGCGGGTCGGGACGGCGAGTTGCTGCCCGACATCGCCGCGCTGGACGCGTTCTTCCTCCGGCACGCGTACAGCGGGCGGCACGAGCACACCGACGCCGAGTTGCGCGCCGTCCGGGACCTGCGGCCCCGGCTGCGCCGCATCTGGCACGCCGAGCCGCCCGAGATCGTCGCGGTGGTCAACGGCCTGCTGCTCGAACACCGGGCGCTGCCCCAGCTCATCGAGCACGACGACGAGCCGTACCACCTGCACGCCGTGCCCCGCGACGCGCCGCTGGCCACCCGGATCGCGGTGGAGGCGGCGATGGCAGTGGCCGACCTGGTCCGCGCACGCGAGCTGAGCCGGCTGCGGATCTGCGAGTACCCGGACTGCGACAACGTCGTCGTCGACCTGTCCCGCAACCGGTCACGGCGGTTCTGCGAGGCCGGCTGCGGCAACCGCGCCGCGGTGACCGCCTATCGCGCCCGCCGGGCGGCCGGCCGCTCCTGACCGACGGCTGACCACGCCTCGGCCCGCAACTCGTACTCCACCTCGCCGTGCTCGGTGCCCGGAATCGGGTCGTCCCACTGAAGGTGGAAGGTACGCACGTGGTGCAGCCCGGCCTTGACCATCACCCGCCGGGACCGGTCGTTGACCGTCATCGTCTCGGCCCAGACCCGCCGCACCCCGACCGTGTCGAAGGCGTACCGGACCAGCGCCCGGGAACCCTCGGTGGCCAGCCCTCGCCCCCACGTCGAGCGGCGCAGCCGGTAGCCCAGCTCGGCCTCGGTGCCGTCTGCCGACGGGTCGAGTGCGAACCAGCCGAGGAAGTCGCCGGTCTCCCGGTCGAGCGCTGCCCAGCGCCCCAGCCCGGGGTGCCGGTCGTACTGGGCCAGCAGCCTCGGCAACTGCTCATCGCGAACAGTGGCCAACGGAGTGGCGGCGCCACCGGTGAGGAACCGCATCACCTCGGGATCACTGTCCAGCTCGACCAACGCGTCCACGTCGCCCGTGGTGAGCCGCCGCAACCGCAAACGCTCGGTCCCCGCAGGCAGCGCCGCATCGTTCCCACCCATGACCGGATCATCCCGCCCACCCCGCGATTCCGTCGAGCCGTTTACCCGAGGCCGCCGCCCGCTCGCAAGATCCGCGCAACATCGGTGAAACTGCTGCTTCGCGCCGCGCTGAGGCAGCAACTTCGGCGAAGTTGCGCGGGGAACCCGGACCGCCGTCGCCCGCGAGGCGGTCGCGTCAGCGCGGGGGCGCGGCCACGAAGAGCCGCCAGGAGTACGCGTCGACGGCGAGCACGGGCCCGTCCGGGTCCTTGCTGTCTCGCACCCCGACCACGGCCCCCAGATTCGTAGCCACCTCGACGCACTGGTCGTTGGAACCGCTCCGGCTGCTCTTCCGCCATCGGGCTCGGGTCAACTCCACGACTCCGCCACTTCCCTCAGCAACTCGATCGACTCCTGCGGTGGCAAGGCCTGCCCGAGGGTCGCTTCCCAGGTCCACTGTAGGCGGAGAAGATCGGCTGGTCGGTCGAGTTCCTGACCACCTATCTGGCCACCAAGGTAGGCAAGGTCGCTGTGGTCGGCATGCGTGGCAAGGATGAACGGCCCGTTCAGGCCGGGATATTCCTCGGCGGTGCGCGGCACGACATGTAGCTGAACCAGCGCCGGGGCGAACGGGGTGATGCCGCAAACGATTCAGCTCCAAAGGAAGGCCGCACCATGACCCGGAGCGCCCCGGGGACGACCAGACCAGGCCGCTACGGCGACCGCACCTGCCGCTGCGCCCGCTCTGGCTCTGCCGGGTCTGCGCCGCGCCCTGGCCGTGCCCGGTCGCCCGACTCACCCTGCACCAGGAGTACGCCCACAACCGGATCGCGTTGAGCATCTACCTGTGCACGGTCCTGCACGACGCGGCCGCCGACCTGTACCGACTCAACCCACACGACGGCCCGAACCCCGCGGCGCTATTCACCCGCTTCCTCGGCTGGGCGGCGCCGCGCGGCGGCCCGCGCTGAGCAGGACACCCGCAGGTCAGGGATGGGTCATCCGGAGCAGGTCCAACGTCTCGTCGAGTTGGGTTTCGGTGAGCTTGCCGGAGTCGACGTGGCCCCGGGAGATCACCACCTCGCGGATCGAGGCCTGCTTGGCCAGCGCCTCCTTGGCGATCGACGCGGCCTCGTCGTACCCCAGGTAGCGGTTGAGCGGGGTGACGATCGACGGCGAACCTTCGGCGTACGCCAGGCAGACCTCGGCGTCCGCGACCAGGCCGGCCACCAGCCGGTCGGCGAACAGCCTGCTCACCGCGGAGAGCAGCCGGATCGACTCCAGCAGGTTGCGGCCCATGACGGGCAGCATGACGTTCAGCTCGAAGTCGCCCTGCGAGCCGGCGAAACCGACAGTCGCATCGTTGCCGATCACCTGTGCGCACACCTGCCGCATCGCCTCGGCGACCACCGGGTTGACCTTGCCCGGCATGATCGACGAGCCGGGCTGGAGGTCGGGGATGCGCAGCTCTCGCAGGCCGGCACGAGGGCCGGAACCCATCCAGCGGATGTCGTTCGCGATCTTGTAAAGACCGATCGCCACGGTACGCAGCTGCCCCGAGGTCTCCACCAGCGCGTCACGGGCGCCCTGCGCCTCGAAGTGGTTGCGCGCCTCGGACAGCGGCAACCCGGTCGACTCGCGCAGCCTGCCGATCACGGCGGCGGCGAAGCCGAGCGGGGTGTTGATCCCGGTGCCCACGGCCGTGCCGCCCAGCGGCAGCTCGGCCAGCCGGGGCAGCGAGCCCTCCAGCCGTTCGACGCCGTAGCGGACCTGGGCGGCGTACCCGCCGAACTCCTGGCCCAGGGTGACCGGGGTGGCGTCCATCAGGTGGGTACGCCCGGCCTTGACCACCGTCTCGAACTCCGCCGCCTTGGCCTCCAGCGCCGACGCCAGGTGGGCCAGGGACGGCAGCAGGTCCTCGACGATGAACTGGGTGGCAGCCAGGTGGATCGAGGACGGGAAGACGTCGTTGCTCGACTGGGAGGCGTTGACGTGGTCGTTCGGGTGCACGTCCCGACCCAGCTCCCGGGTAGCCAGGGTGGCGATCACCTCGTTGGTGTTCATGTTCGACGACGTGCCCGAGCCGGTCTGGAACACGTCCACCGGGAACTGGTCGTCGTAACCGCCGTCGGCCACGTGCGCGGCGGCGGCGGCGATGGCGGCGGCCACGTTCGCGTCGATCACACCCAGCTCACCGTTGACCTCGGCCGCCGCGCCCTTGATCTGCGCGAGGGCCTTGATCTGGGCCGGTTCGAGGCCCCGGCCCGAAATCGGGAAGTTCTGCACCGCGCGCTGGGTCTGTGCCCGCCACAGCGCCTCGGCGGGCACCTCCACCTCGCCCATCGAGTCGCGTTCGATGCGGTAACCGGTCGCTTCTGGAGTCGTCACGCGTACCATCCTGCCGCGCCCGTGGCCGACTCGCAGATGATCCGTCAGCCCAACTCGGCCAACAGCCGTTCCACCTCGTGCCGGTCCGGCGACTCGATCTGCCGGAACAGGAACAGTGCCCGGGTCAGGTGCGCGCGCGCCGCCGCCGCGTCGGTTGGCAGCAGACAGCGGGCGATGCCCTCCAGCGCCCGGCCCAGCTCGTATGGGGAACCTAGCTTGGTGGCATCGGCGAGCACCTGGCGATGCAGGTTGAGCGCGCTGGTCACGTCGCCCTGATCCAGGATGGCTCGGGCCAGCAGGTTGCGCGAGCCGCACTGGGCGATGCGGTCCCCCACCTCGGTCATCGCGACGAGCGCAGCGCGGTGCAGGTCGGCAGCCCGCTCCGGACGGCCGGCCTCCCGTTCCATCGTCGCGATCTCGTTGAGCACCTCGCCCTCCCCGAACCGCGTGCCCAGCTCCCGCTTGAAGCGCAGTGCCACCCGCAGCAACCGGCCGGCCGGTGCCACGTCGCCCATCCGATGTCGGACCATTCCGAGGTGCCCGAGGGCATTGCCGATCCGTCGCGGGTCGCCGATCTCGCGGGCGATCCCCAGGTGCCGTCGGGCGGTGCGCAGCGCCTCGTCGTGGCGTCCCCAGAGCAGCAGGGTCATCGTCACGTTGTTGAGCTCGTTCGCCAGCGCTACCTTGTCTCGCATCCGCGTCGCCAGCGTCCAGGCGGCGTCGTAGCACTCCCGGGCCTGGCGGAACTGGAAGTTGGCGGCGTACGCGCTGCCCAGGTTGCCCAGGGTCTTGCGGTGCTCGTGGCGCAGGCCCAGCTGGCTGAAGATGCCGAGTGACCGCTCCATCACCCGGATCGACTCGGGGAAATCGCCCAGCCGGTAGTGGGCCGAGGCGAGATAGTTGAGCATCGTCGCCACCGCCCTGTCGTCACCCAACTCCTCGGCGGCGCGCAGACCGATGGTGTGTGTCT
This sequence comes from Micromonospora sp. NPDC005291, assembly GCF_040607415.1. NCBI lineage: Bacteria > Bacillati > Actinomycetota > Actinomycetes > Micromonosporales > Micromonosporaceae > Micromonospora > Micromonospora sp. NPDC005291. The sequence goes on along the minus strand of NZ_JBEXGR010000007.1, from coordinate 46,891 downwards.
CGATCAGCTCATCCAGGCGACCGCCCTCGAACTGGGCGTACCAGCAGGCTCTCGCCAACTGCCAGCAGTAACGGGGGAACCCCTCGGTCTCCGCCAACCGGACCAGGGCGGTCCAGGCCGCGAGGTTCTCGTCGAGCCAGGCTCGACCCTGCGCGGCGACGAGCGTGACCAGGTCAGGGCGGAGCGGCTCCGCCACCACGATCAGCGTGTGGAGCGAGGAGAGTTCCCGCTCACGGGCGATCGCCGTGGCGACGTGCAGGTGATGGTCGAGCAGACGCTCGATGCCGCCCCGCCGCTCGTCTGCCCGCTCCGGCTCGGCCACCAGCGTCCGCGCGTACTCCCGGACCAGGTCGTGCAGCCGGTAGCGGCCGGGCTCCGTCTCCTCCACCAGGTGCGCGTCAACCAGCTCGTCCAGGAGGTCCTGCGTCTCGGGCAGGGGCAGCTCCGTGAGAGCGGCGGCGACCGGGGTGTCGAACCGTACCCCCGGGTGCAGGCCCAGCAGCCGGAACGCGCGCTGCGCGGCCGGTGACACCTGGGCATACGACAGGGCGAAGGCACGCGCGACGGACCGTTCGCCCGCCTCCAACTCGGCCAACGGATCCCGCCGCGAGGTCAGCCGCTCGGCCAGGTCGGCGATCCGCCAGTGGGGCCGGTGGGCCAGCCGGGCACCGGCCAGCCGGATGGCGAGGGGCAGATGGCCGCAGCGGCGGGCCACCTCGGTGGCCGCCTCCGGCTCCGCCGCCACCCGGTCCACGCCGGCCACCCGCCCGAGCAGCTCGACCGCCTCGTCGGCGTCGAGCACCGGAAGCGACGACGGTCGTCCCTCGTCCACCCCGACGAGCCGACGACGGCTGGTGATCAGAATCAGGCACTGCGAGCCGTTGGGTAGCAACGGTGCCACCTGATCGGCGGTGGCCGCATTGTCCAACACCACCAGGACACGCCGGCCGGCCAGCTCGGTTCGCCAGAGCGCCAACCGGTCCTCCGGGTTCGCCGGCACCCGCTCTGCGGGCACACCGAGCTGCCGCAGCAGCGTGGCCACCGCCGCCGCCGGCGTCAACGGGGTGCGTTCACTGTGGCCGTGCAGGTCGAGGTAGAGCTGGGCGTCGGGGTAGTTGTCGGCGAGAGCGGTGGCGACGTGCACCGCGAGGGTGGTCTTGCCGCTGCCGGCCATGCCGTCGATGAGCTGGATTCGTGCACCGTCCTCCACCTCCTTCACCAGGCGGGCCAGTGTCTCCTGCCGACCGGTGAAGTCGCCGATCGCCCGGGGCAATGAGCGGACCGGGGCGACCCGTGGGCTCTCCCGACCGGCCAGGGCCAGGTCGCCGGCGAGCACCCGTTGGTGCAGCTCCTGCAACTCGGCGCCCGGTTCGATGCCCAGTTCGTCGGTGTAGGTCCGCCGGCCCTCCCGGTAGACCGCGAGCGCGTCGGCCTGGCGCCCGACCGAGGACAGGGCGAGCATCAGTTGGCCACGCAGGCGCTCCCGCAGTGGATGCCGGTCGACGCTCTCAGCGAGTTCCTCGATCAGCTCGGCTGCCTGGCCGAGGCGCAGCTCGACGTCGACGCATTCCTCCAGCGCGGTGAGACGCTGCTCGTCGAGCGCCTGGGCACGACGGCGGACGTTCCGGCTCAGGATTCCGCCGAGCGCCGGCCCCCGCCAGAGCGCCAGGGCGGCGCGGAATTCCGTACGCGCCTCGACCAACCGGCCGCCCGCGACGGCGGCACGGGCCGCCTCCACACCCCGGGCGAAGGCCTCGGCGTCCAGGTCGGTCGGTGCGGTGCGGACGCCGTACCCCGCCGGGTCCGTGACGATGGTCTCCGGTGCCAGCCCGAGCTCGGCGAGCCGGCGGCGCAGCCGCGACACGCAGGTCTGCAACTGTGCCCGAGCGGTGGCCGGGGGATGCTCCTCCCACACCGCGTCGACCAGTTCGTCGACCGGCACGAGCCGGCCGGCTCGCAACAACAGCATGGCGAGAACGATCCGGTCGCGTCCCGCGGTGACGGTGGATTCGCCACCGCCGACTCGCAGGGGCCCCAGGATCCCGAACCGCATCTACTCTCCCGCATTATTGGTGCAACTTTCAGCAGAGTAGTCCGGCGGTCACGGATCGCCTCAGTCAGGCGATAGTGATCTGAGAGCGGATCGACAGCGGTGCCCCACAGACTCGACCCGGGTTGTCGGTGACGGCATCCGACGGGGGCGGTGCGCCCGTCCCACCCCAGCGGGGCGGGCGCACCGATGTCGGTGGAACACGGACGACAGAAGGGGCGCCGAGCGGATCCGCTCGGCGCCCCTTCGCGTACCTGTCGGGTCAGCGGCGGCCGACGGTGAGCACCGGCTTGGTGACCTCGGCGAAGAAGTCGTTGCCCTTGTCGTCGACCACGATGAAGGCGGGAAAATCCTCCACCTCGATCTTCCAGACCGCCTCCATGCCCAGCTCCGCGTATTCGAGCACCTCGACGTGCTTGATGCAGTCCTGGGCGAGGCGGGCCGCGGGGCCACCGATCGAGCCGAGGTAGAAGCCGCCGTGCTGCTGGCAGGAGCGGGTCACCTGACCCGACCGGTTGCCCTTGGCCAACATCACCTGCGAGCCTCCGGCGGCCTGGAACTTCTCCACATAGGCGTCCATCCGACCGGCGGTGGTCGGGCCGAACGAGCCGGAAGCGTACCCCTCGGGGGTCTTCGCCGGGCCGGCGTAGTAGACCGCGTGGTCACGCAGGTACTGCGGCATCGGCTCGCCGGCGTCCAGCCGCTCGGCGATCTTCGCGTGCGCGATGTCGCGGGCCACCACGAGTGGGCCGGACAGGGACAGCCGCGTCTTCACCGGGTATTTCGACAGCTCGGCGCGGATCTCGTCCATCGGCCGGTTCAGGTCGACCCGGACGACCAGTTCGGCGTCGAGCGAGTCGTCGGTGACGTCGGGAAGGAAACGCGCCGGGTCGGTCTCCAGCCGCTCCAACCACACACCCGACGGGGTGATCTTGGCGACCGCCTGCCGGTCGGCCGAGCAGGAGACGGCGATCGCCACCGGGCAGGACGCGCCGTGCCGGGGCAACCGGACCACGCGTACGTCATGGCAGAAGTACCGGCCGCCGAACTGTGCTCCGATGCCGAAGTTGCGGGTCAGCTCCAGCACCTCGGCCTCCAGCTCCAGGTCCCGGAAGCCGTGCGCGGTCATCGAGCCGGAGGTGGGCAGCGCGTCCAGATACTTGGCGCTGGCGTACTTCGCGGTCTTCAGGGCGTACTCGCCCGAGGTGCCGCCGATGACGACGGCCAGGTGGTACGGCGGGCAGGCCGCGGTGCCGATCAGCCGCAGCTTCTCCTCCAGGAACTGCATCATCCGCGTCGGGTTGAGCAGCGCCTTGGTCTCCTGGTAGAGGTACGACTTGTTGGCCGAGCCACCGCCCTTGGCCATGAACAGAAACTTGTACGCGTCCGGATGCCCGTCCGGGTCCTCGGCGTACAACTCCACCTGGGCCGGCAGGTTGCTGCCGGTGTTCCGCTCGTCCCACATGGTCAGCGGGGCGAGCTGGGAGTAGCGCAGGTTGAGCTTGGTGTACGCCTGGTAGACGCCCCGGGAGATGGCCTCGGCGTCACCGCCGTCGGTCAGTACGTGCCGGCCACGCTTACCCATCACGATCGCGGTGCCGGTGTCCTGGCACATCGGCAGCACCCCGCCGGCGGCGATGTTGGCGTTGCGCAGCAGATCCAGCGCGACGAACCGATCGTTCGGCGAGGCGGCCGGATCGTCGATGATCGCCCGGAGCTGGGCCAGGTGCGCCGGGCGCAGGAAGTGCGCGATGTCGTGCATCGCCTCGGCGGTCAGCGCGGTGAGCGCGGCCGGCTCCACGGTGAGGAACCGACGGCCTCCCGGGCCGTGTACGACGTCCACGCCCTCGTCGGTGACCAGGCGATAGTCCGTCTGGTCGGGGCCGGTCGGCAGGAGGGGAGCGTACGAGAATGCGGCGGCACTGCTCATGAGCGGCAAGCCTAGGGCAGACCGGTCGATCACTCCCACCCGCCGGGCTGGTCCTGGGACGCCGCTCTCATCCGCTGGGCCAGGCTCGCACCGGCGCCGTGCCGATCAGCAGGGGGCCGGCCCGCTCAGCCGTCCTTGCCGCCGTCCGGATCGGGGCACAGTTCCCCCTTCGGCCCGCAGTCGCCGTTGTCCTGCCCGCCGGGGCCGGTGCCGCCCGGCCGGGGATTCCCGCCGTCGCCGGGCGGTCCGGCGGGCGAGCCCCCGGTGGCGCCCCAGCGGATGTACCCGATCTCCCGCCCCTCGCCGATGATCATGCCCTGCGGCCCGACCGCGAGGGCGTTCGCCGAGGTGCGCAGGACGGCCAACTCCCGGCCGCTGCGCGGGTCCACCGCGACCAACCGGGACGGCTTCTCGTCGGCGACCACCGCCGCGTACGGGGTGAGCACCCCACCGGCCTTCCCGCTGGCGGGCCGGGTCCAGAGCACCCGGTCGGTGCCCAGCTCACGGGCGACCACCGAGCGCTTGTCGGCGGCCCGGAACACTGCCAGACGGTCGTCGACCGCGATCAATCTGGTGCCCGAGTCGCCAACCCAGAGCAGCCGTCCGTCGTACCCGTCGATGATCGCCTCGCGGCCGTCCGGGCCGACGCCGATCAGCACGTTCCGCGCGCCCTGCGGGTCTTCACGCTGCACGCAGCCGGCACTGTCGGCGGTCCGCAGGTTGACCCCGGCCCGCTGCCAGGCCTCCTGCCCGGTCGCCGGGTCGCGGGCGGAGATGGCGAAATAGCAGGTGCCGTCCTGGGATCGGGCGGCGATCCGCAGCATCCGGCCGCCCACCACGGAGAGCCGCTCGTCCCGGCCGGGCTCGACGTTCTGCAGCACCCGGCCGGTGGCGGTGTCGACCACGTGGACCCGGCCGTCGACCGGGAAGCCGAGCAGCGGGGGTGCGGGCTCCGCCCCGGCCACCCCGTCGTCGACCCGGGTGGCGGTGAGCCGGCGGGTGCCGCGCAGGCCCGGGTTGTCGGCGAGCAGGCCGCTGTGCACCCCGGGCAGGAAGGCGGTCCAGAGTGGTGCCGTGCCGCGAGGGTCCCAGGCGCTCAGGGTGCAGTCGGTGGCATCCGTGCACCGGGCGTCCAGGAGTAGATTGCGGTACGTCCACACGGCCACCGCGTCGTCGTCGCGTCGCCGGGTCGCCCCGGTGGCCGGGTCGAGCAGCTCGTACCCCTTGACCAGGAGTTTGCCCACGGCGACGACCGCGTCCCGGTCGCCGCCGGCGACCGCCGACCAGTCCGCCTTGCGCTCCCAGAGCTGGGTGCCGGTGGCCAGGCTGCGGGCCTCGACCCGGGTGCGCTGCTCGACCACGACGGCGTCGCCGGCGATGGTCACGCTGCGCGGGGTGCCGCCGATCCGCTGCTGCCAGACCACGTCGGGCTCGGAGATGGGGTCGCTGCGGTCCACCCAGTCCCACAGACCTGGGAAAGGGTTCCACACGCCGGTGGCGGCGAGGGCGACGACCACGGCGAGGCCGAGCAGCAGCCCGCCGCGCACGCTCCCCTTCGCCACACCGCACACCGTAGCCACGATCACGGATCTTCCGTACGCCCGCGCCGCCGTGTCGCCGCGCTTTCTGGGTCGGAGGTGTTACAGCGTCAGGAAGCCGCCCTTCCGTCGGCCCGTACGGCGCTGCGCACCAGGGGCAGCGTGCGGTAGGGAATCTGCACGGCCAGCGCGATGATCGTCGACGCCCGGGTGATGCCGGCGGAGGAGACGATCTGGTCGATGACCCGCTGAAGGTCGGTGTTGGAGCGGGCCACGATCCGGCAGAGCAGGTCGCTGGAGCCGGTGATGGTGTGCGCCTCCAGCACTTCGGGGATGGCGGCGAGGTGGGCGGTGACCGGGTCGTGGCCGTGCCGCTGACTGATCTCCAAGGTGACGAAGCTGGTCACTCCGAACCCGATCGCGGCCGGTGAGATCTCGGGGCCGAAGCCCTCGATGACACGCCGCTCGATCAGCTTGTCCAGCCGGGCCTGGACGGTGCCCCGGGCCACCCCGAGCCGGCGGGAGCACTCCAGCACCCCGATCCGCGGCTCCTCGGCGAGCAGATCGATCAAGCGCACGTCGAGCGTATCGAGCTGTACATTCTGCTCACCATTCATGGGTGAAGACCATACCGAATGCGCAACCTGACCAGCATTTCTGTCAACAGTTGCCCACCGGGTGTCGGCGCAGCGATCCTCGCCACAAGAACCGAGGGCGGCCCACCAGGCCGGCCGGTACGCGAGGGAGACCACCATGACCCAGGCGATCGACCGACCCCAGTCAACCGAGGACGTCGACATCGACCGGCTCGTCGGCGCTGTCGACCACGACATCAGCCACGACCCGTTCCCGGTCAAGGGCCTCGACCACGTGCACTTCCTGGTCGGCAACGCCAAGCAGGCCGCCCACTACTACTCCACCGCGTTCGGCATGACCTGTGTGGCGTACCGGGGCCCCGAGCAGGGCTACCGGGACCACGCCCAGTACGTGCTGACCAGCGGTTCGGCCCGGTTCGTGTTGACCGGTGCGGTGCGCCCGGACGCCGACGGTGCCGAGCACGTGGCCAAGCACAGCGACGGGATCAGCGACATCGCGCTGGAGGTGCCGAACGTGGACGCCGCGTACGCGCACGCCATCGCACAGGGCGCCGCCAGCGTCGTCGAGCCGCACGAGGTGACCGACGAGCACGGCACGGTCCGGATGGCCGCCATCGCCGCGTACGGCGACACCCGGCACACGCTGGTCGACCGTTCCCGCTACACCGGCCCGTTCCTGCCCGGCTTCGTGGCCCGCGGCCCGATCGTGGACCGGCAGCCGATGATCGACGCCGGCATCCAGCCGAAGCGCTTCTTCCAGGCCGTCGACCACGTGGTCGGCAACGTGGAGCTGGGCCGGATGGACGAGTGGGTCGAGTTCTACAAGCGGGTGATGGGCTTCTCCAACATGGCGGAGTTCGTGGGCGACGACATCGCCACCGACTACTCGGCGCTGATGAGCAAGGTCGTGGCGAACGGCACCCGCAAGGTGAAGTTCCCGCTCAACGAGCCGGCGATCGCCCGCAAGAAGTCCCAGATCGACGAGTACCTGGAGTTCTACCAGGGCCCCGGCGCCCAGCACGTCGCCGTCGCCACCAACGACATCGTGGCCAGTGTCGACGCGATGCGCGCGGCCGGGGTCGAGTTCCTGGACACCCCGGACTCGTACTACGAGGACCCGGAGCTGCGCGCCCGGATCGGCAACGTGCGGGTGCCGATCGAGGAGCTGAAGGCCCGCAAGATCCTGGTCGACCGGGACGAGGACGGCTACCTGCTCCAGATCTTCACCAAGCCGGTGCAGGACCGCCCCACCGTCTTCTTCGAGCTGATCGAGCGGCACGGCTCGCTGGGCTTCGGCAAGGGCAACTTCAAGGCGCTCTTCCAGGCGATCGAGCGGGAGCAGGAAGCCCGCGGCAACCTGTAACACTTGCGAGCGTGACGCAGCCTCCGTCGTACCCGACGCCGCCGGCCGGTGGGCCCCCGCCCGCCGCCGGCGGCGTCGCGCCGCCGCCCGGACAGATCCCCCAGGGGTACGCCGTGCCGCCGCAGTACGCCCCGCCCGGGTACGCCCCGCCGTACTGGTACGCCGGACCACCCCGACCGGTGGGTCCACTGCCACCGACGCTGAGCCCGGCTGGGCAGCCGCTGGCCAGCTTCGGCGACCGACTGCTGGCCTGGCTGATCGACACGGCGCTGGCGAGTGCCGTCTCGCTGGTGCTGTTCATGCCGGTCTTCTTCATCCTCTGGTGGCGGATGTTCACCGAGATGACCCGGACCACCCCGGACGGGACGTTCGTGGAGCCCGACCCGGGCACCTTCTTGATCGAGTTCTTCCTGCCGATCATGCTGCTCCAGCTCGGAGTGCTCGTTCTGATGCTCGGGTTCTACTGGCTCTACCACGTGGAGTACCTCAAGCGCGGCGGTCAGACCCTCGGCAAGAAGGTCATGAAGCTGCGCGTGGTGCCGCTTGACCCGACCCACAGGCTGGACCGCGCGATGGCCGGCCGGCGGTGGCTGGTGCAGTACCTGGCGGGCTCGCTGGTCCCCGGGGGCAGCTACCTCGACGGTTTCTGGCAGCTCTGGGACAAGCCGTGGCAGCAGTGCCTCCATGACAAGTTCGCTGGAACGGTCGTCGTTAAGGTGTCCTCGTGAGCGATCGGAGCGAGCGAACCAGCAGGCTCAGTAGCGTGGCGCCTCGCGCCGGCGTGCAGCGAAGCGGAGCGGTGGCGTGAGCGTGCAACCCGGCTGGTACGTCGACCCCGCCGACACCGAGACCCGGCGTTACTGGGACGGCGAGGGTTGGCTCGGTGCGCCCATCCCCGTCGACGCCACCCCACCGGACGGTCCGCCGCCGGTCGAGCCGCCGCCCGCGCCGGTCACGCCGGCCCCACCCGTGGTGTCGGCCGCCCCGGGCCCGGCGACCGCCGCGCCACACCAGGACCCGCAACCGGGGTACGGCCCGCAACCGGGGTACGGCCCGGGCCGGGGGCCACAGGCCGGCCCTCCCGGCTGGGGTCCGCAAGGTGGTCCGCCCGGCTGGGCCCCACCGGGTGGTCAACCCGGCTGGGCCCCGCCGGCCGGTCACCCCGGCTGGGCTGTGCGACCGCCCGAGCCGCGACCGCATGGCCTCCGGCTGGCCGGCTATGGCCGCCGGTTGACCGCCCGACTGATCGACTTCGGCATCGTCTTCGCACTGAATGTGGTGGTCAACGGCTGGTTCGTCTGGCGATGGGCGAAGGAGTGGGCGCCGTACTGGCGGGAGCTCTTCCAGCGCGCGGCGCGGGGCGACACCTCCGCCGAGGGCCTGCCGATGCCCGGCGAGCAGGCTGGGCTTCTCCTGGTGGTGATCCTGCTGATCGCCACCGCGCTCTGGCTGGCGTACGAGGTGCCCGCCATGGCCGCAGGTGGGCAGACCATCGGCAAGCGGATGATGCGGATCCGGGCGGTGCCGCTCGCCGCCGACCAGCCGCTGGGCTTCGGTCGGGCGCTGAGCCGGTGGAGCAGCCTGGGCCTGCCGACGCTGCTCTGGTACTGCGCCGGGATCGGTCTGGTGCTGCAACTGGTCGACGCTCTCTCCCCCCTCTTCGACCACCCGCTGCGCCGGGCACTGCACGACAAACGCGCGCAGACGGTGGTCGTCGAAGTCCCCGAAACCCCCGTTTCCGCCCCCTCGAACGACCGCGACCAGCCCTCGGGAGACACCACATGACCGACTCCGGACGTCACCAGCCGGCATTGCGGCTGACCCGCGCCGACCTGGACGCGCTGCCCAACTACGTGCCGGGTCGCAGCCCCGCCGACCTGGCGCGGGAGCTGGGCCTGCCGGAGGCCATCAAGCTGGCCAGCAACGAGGTTCCGTACGGGCCGCTGCCCGGCGTCGTGGAGGCCGTCACCGAGGCGGTCACCGCCTCGCACCGCTACCCGGACATGGGCGTGGTCGCGCTGCGTGACGCGCTGTCCCAGCGGTACGGGGTGGACGCCGACCGGATCGCCACCGGCTGCGGGTCGGTGGCGCTCGCCGAGCACCTGGTCCGGGCCACCTGCCTGCCCGGCGACGAGGTGATCTACTCGTGGCGGTCCTTCGAGGCGTACCCGATCATCGCGGCGACCAGCGGCGCGACCAGCGTGCGGGTGCCCAACGACGCCGGGCACGGGCACGACCTGGCGGCGATGGCCGCCGCGGTGACCGACCGGACCCGGCTGATCCTGGTCTGCAACCCGAACAACCCCACCGGCACCGCGGTACGCCGGGCCGAGCTGGACCGGTTCCTGGACGCGGTCCCGGACGACGTGCTGGTGGTCATCGACGAGGCGTACCGGGAGTTCGTCAACGACCCGGAGGTGCCGGACGGGCTCGACTACCTGGACCGGCCCAACGTGGCGGTGCTGCGCACCCTGTCCAAGGCGTGGGGTCTCGCCGGGCTGCGGATCGGCTGGCTGGTGGCGCAGCCGACGGTGGCGGCGGCGATCCGCAAGGTGGCGACCCCGTTCTCCACCAGCACGGCTGCCCAGGCCGGCGCGCTCGCGGCGCTGACCCAGGCCGAGGAGATGGAGCGCCGCTGTGCCCTGGTCGTCGCTGAGCGGGACCGGGTCACCGAGGCGCTGCGCAAGTTCGTGCCCGACCTGCCGACCAGCCAGGCCAACTTCGTCTGGCTGCCGCTCGGCGACCGGGCCGTGGCGTTCGGCAAGGCCTGTGAGGCGCGTGGGGTCATCGTGCGGCCGTTCGCCGGGGACGGGGTCCGGGTCACCATCGGCACACCGGCTGAGAACGACGCGTTCCTCGCGGCGGCCGAGTCTGCCCTGGTCTAGGGCATCTCGCCCGCAACCTAGCTCCACCCCGTGACAAATGGGTTGTTTGTCCGACTTTGAGAGGTTGTGCCCGCGGGGCAGCATCGTCTCCCGGATGATCTCCGGCTGGGCCGTCGGGGCGACCATCGCGGGCCTGCTGTTGGTCACCGGTCTCGCGATGCTGGCCCGCCGATCCCCCGCCTACGGCGGGCGGCGAGCCAACCGACGAAGAGCAGGGCCCCACCCAGCCCGGCGAGCAACAGCGCCGAACGGCCCGATCCGGTGACCGGCAACTGACCACCGTGGCTGGGCGTGGGAGTGGGTGGGGTCGGTGACGCCGACACGATCTCGAAGGTCACACCGTCAACGGTCGACGGCTCGGCCCGGACGGCGCCTTCATGGACGAAGGGAACGGGAGGTTCTGCTTCCCCGGAGTCGAGACGCCACGATCAGGTGGCGGCCAGGATCACCGCCTCCGCGGTCAGGTAGTAGCGCCGGTCGTCGCCGTCCGGGTCGACCGGCTTGCGGAGCCGTTCGATCGCGACGTAGCCCCCCTCGACTGCCACCGCCCCGGGCGCCCAGCCCGTCCCGTCCCGTCCGACGTTGAGTGAAAAGCGGGACAGCTGCGTACCGGTCACCGGATCCAGCGTCACCAGGTCGTTCGCCTCGGTCAGCAGATGTACCCGACCAGGCTGCCCGGCCAGCACCCGTGCCGTGCCCAGATCCGCGGACCGCCACAGCTCGGCGCCCGTACGCGCCGACCGACCCACCGCCACCCCGTCGAGCACGACGACGGCCTGCTCACCGACCAGCGTGGTGCCGGCCGGATCCAGCGCGGGGGCGGCGACCGGCTCGCCGGCACCCAGCAGCCAACCCCGGCCGCCCGCATCGCCCGGCCCGGCGGTCCGCAGGGCCAGGCAGTCCGACCGATCGGTACGGCAGCCGAGCGGAGTCACCACCAGCTCGTCCGGGCCACCCGGCGGTCGCCAACGCTCACGCACCACACCGGTCGCCGCATCCCGGAACTCGACCGTGGCCGGCCCGGCGCAGGTGTCCAGACCGATCAGCTGCCCGGAGGCGGTGGTGCCGACGTCGCTTCGACAACTGCCGGGGAGGTCGACCCGCCACAGCTCCCGACCGCCGCTCAACTCGACCCCACGCGCCTGGGCGTCCCCGGTAGCCACCAGCACCGTTCGGCCGTCCGGGAGGTCGGTGAGCTGAAGCCCGCGCGGGTTCCAGACGGTGGCCGCACCGGTACGCCGCACCACCGCCCCACCGTCGGTGGGCTCCGGGCCGTCGGTACGCCAGAGCACCCGGCCGGTCGGCGCGTCGAGTGCGACCAGTTGACCGTCGGACCAGCGGCTGACCACCGTGCTGCCGCTGGCCACGACCCCGGTCAACTCCGCTGGCCAGCGCCGGTACGACCAGTAGGGCGTGGTCCGGTATTTCCCGTCGACCGGGCGGTCGGCGTAGACCTGACGGTGTGCGGCGTACACCCGCAGCCTCGCGTCCACGATCAACGGGGCGACCGGCAGTCGACCGACCACGCCGGCGTCCGGTCGGGCCGCGGCCGGGTAGTCAGCCCGCGCCACCGTGCTCACCTCTGCCGGCGCGAGCACCCGGTGGACGATGACCGCGACGGCCGCGGTCGCGAGCAGCGCCGCGACCGCCATCACGAGCCGTCGCCGGCCCCTCGGGAAACCCATGCCGCACCTCCGCCCGGCACCCTACCCAGCGGAACCGGCCGGATCCCGCTCAGGTCACGGGGACCACGGTCGCGCGAAGGGCGGATGTGACCGGCTGGCGGTCAGGCGGCTTCGACGGAGCCGACGGCGCCGGCAGCGACGGCCAGGTCCGCGAGATCACGCCGGAGCGCCACCTCGACGGCCCGGGCGGCGAGCCCGCCGAGCAGCAGCGCCACCACCCGACCGTACGGGGCGGTCGGCACCGCCTCCTGGGTGACGGTGATCGCCGTGCAACCCCGACGGCGACGCCGGACCGGGCGCAGGCTCCAGGTGATCCGGTAATCCACGCCGGCACCGGAGGAGCAGAGCACCAGCCGCTGCGGGGCGAGTGCCTCCACCACCAGGAACTCCTCGGTCAGCGTGCCGCCGCCCGGCTGGATCCGCTCCTCACGCCAGGCGGTGCCCGGCCCGAACGGGCCCGGAGTGAGCACCTCGATCGGGCCGGCTGCGGTCGGTCGGGCCGCACGGCCGGGCAGGTCGGTCAGCAGACGCCAGGCATCGACAGCGTGCGCCTCGATGAACCCGGTAACCGCCACCGTCGACATGCCACCCTCCCGTGTCCCCGACGGTACGCGGAGTGAGGGCGGGACGGGGGCCTCCGGGACGGAATTTCCACCACCCGGAGGCCACGCTGTCCGATTGGGCGTCGCTCCGGCACCGATCGTCGTCGACCGGTGCCGGAGCGCCGGTCAGCGTTCGAAGCGACCGGCCCGGATCGCGCCGATGAACGCCGTCCATCCCGGCGGGCTGACCGCGAGTGTGGGGCCAGCCTGATCCTTGGAGTCGCGGACCCCGACCAGACCATGGACATCGACCAGGTTGTCCGCCACTTCCACGCAGAGCCCCTGGTCGTTAGAGCGGCTGCTGGTACGCCATACCGCGCCCGCGAAATCGTGCATCGTCGTTACCTCCGTGTGCGATGGGATGCCCCACCGCTGGCAACCGGGCACAGCCCGGCCCGGATCGCGCGGCGAGGCAACGGAATCCGGACGATCAACGGGTCAACCAGGGCCGGTGATCGCACAGCGGGTGCGATCACCGGTCCCATGGACGAGACGGATGGAACGTGCCCGTTCAGCGGGCCGGGCGAACCGTGCCGGTGACCTCGCCGAGGGCGATGGTGGTGCCGTCCGGGCCGGGAGCGGTGGCGGTGATGGTCACCGTGTCGCCGTCGGCGAGGAAGGTGCGGCTCTCGTCGCCCACCGTCACCGGCTCGGCCCCGCCCCAGGTCAGCTCCAGGAACGAGCCGACCTGCGATCGGTCCGGGCCGGAGACCGTGCCCGAGGCGTACAGGTCGCCGGTGCGCAGAGACGCGCCGTTGACGGTGAGGTGCGCCAACTGCTGTGCCGGCGTCCAGTACATGGTGGCGAACGGCGGCTCGCTGACCCGCTCGCCGTTCCACTCGACCGCCAGTCGGAGGTCCAGCCCGACGTGCGGCACGTCCCGCAGGTAGTCGACGACGGGCGGGTCCTGATCGGGGGCCGGCACGAAGGCACCGCCGAGCGCGTCCAGCGGCGTCACCCAGGCCGAGACCGAGGTGGCGAACGACTTGCCGAGGAACGGGCCGAGTGGCTGGTACTCCCAGGCCTGGATGTCCCGGGCCGACCAGTCGTTGACCAGCACCACGCCGAACACGTGGTCGGCGAAATCGTCGACGGACACCCGATCGCCCAACGAGCTGGGTACGCCCACCACGAAGCCGACCTCGGCCTCGATGTCGAGGCGTACCGATGGGCCGGTGACCGGGCCGTCGGCGGAGGCCCGCTGGCCGCTGGGACGGATCACCGGCGTTCCGGAGACCACCACCGTGCCGGCCCGCCCGTGGTAGCCGATCGGGAGGTGCTTCCAGTTGGGCAGCAGCGGCGGCTGGCCGGGGCGGAAGATCTGCCCGACGTTCGACGCGTGGTGCTCGGAGGAGTAGAAGTCGACGTAGTCGGCGACCTCGATCGGAAGCAGCAGCTCCACGTCGTCGAGGGGCACCAGCAGCGGCTCCACCGCGGCCCGGTGCGCCGGGTCGGTGAGCAGCTCGGTGATCCGCTGTCGCACCGCCGTCCACTGCGGACGGCCCAGCGCCATGAACTCGTTCAGGGTGGGTCGGCACAGCGCACCGGCGGCCAGCACCAGCTCGGCGGCCTCCGCCGCCGCCAGGTCCAACACCCATGACCCGATCCGTACGCCGATCCGCGCCTGACCCCCGTCGGACCGGAACACCCCGTACGGCAGGTTCGTCACCCCGTACGGCGAACCGTCAACGCCGGTCACCCAGGTCATGCGTCGTAGCCCCCGTTCACCAGCCCAAGCCGGATCAGATCGGTCAGTGGTTCCAGGATGCTGCACGAGCCGAAGCCGACCCACAGTGGGCGGGGGGCGTCCAGCCGTGCGGTCGCGCGCTCCAGCAGGGGGCGCGGATCGACCACGGTCAGCAGCTCGGCGACGGCGTCCACCCCGCCACCGTCAGCGGCCCCCAGGGTCGCGGCCAGCACGTTGGCGTAGCCGTGGTGGGTGAAGCCGGTCTCCGAATCCAGGTGCCGGACCGCCTGGTGCAGCCCGGCGGTGAGCTTGAACGGCAGGTCCCGGTCCCGGCAGGCGCAGATCACCGCGGCCAGTTCGGCCGGGGTGGGGAAGAGCTCTGCGGCCAGGCCGCCGGTGCGGAACTTGGCCGCGATCGGCACCCCGTCGGCCCGGGCGGCGGCGAGCGCGTCCAGCGCACCCATCAGCCCGAAGGTCAGTGGCAGCTCGGCGTAGAGGGCCTCGACGCCCGGCATGGCATCGGTGAGCCGCAGCAGCTCGGCGATGCCGGGCAGCGGGTCCTCCCCGCGCTTGGCGACTGCCACCTCGACCTGGCGGGCGGTGACGCCGACCGGGGCCAGGAACGACAGCGCGAAGGGCAGGCTCCCGATTCCGGTGTCGCCGATCACGCCGACCACCAGACCCTCGGCCGGGTCGACGAGACCGTTCAGGTCGCCTACGGCAACGGTCGAGGCGGGGACCAGCAGCGGACCGACCAGGTCGGCGTACCAGGCAGCGCGGTGTTGACGGTGGGCGACCAGGGCGTCGGGTAGCGCGGCGCTGCCGGGCGGGAAGACGGCGGCGTCATCCACCAGGCCGTCGAGGAGTGCGGGCACCTGCGTTGACACGGAACAAGAATGTACGGGACGCTACGAGGAACGGACAACAGCGTCCGATTATCGGACGCCCCTGGCCGGTGGACGGGACATATCGGGAGGCGAGATGCCGTATTACCGCAGCGTCGGCGAGGTGCCGCGCAAGCGCCACACCCAGTTCCGTCAGCCCGACGGCAGCCTCTACGCCGAGGAGCTGATGGGCCAGGAGGGCTTCTCCTCCGACTCGTCCCTGCTCTACCACCGGCACGCGCCCACCTCGATCCTGGCCGCCGACGAGTTCGCACCACCCGCGTTCACCCGGGCACCGAACCTGCCGCTCAAGCCCCGCCACCTGCGCACCCACAAGCTCGACACCGGCGGCGCCGACCCGATCCTCGGCCGGCAGTACCTGCTCGCCAACGACGACGTACGGATCGGGTACGTGCTCGCCGACCGGCCCTCACCGCTGTTCCGCGACGCCACCGGCGACCACTGCCTCTACGTGGAGTCGGGCACCCTGCGGGTCGAGTCCCCGTTCGGGGTGCTGGACGCGGTCGCCGGCGACTACGTCATCATCCCCACCTCGACCATCCACCGGCTGGTGCCCACCGGCGACCAGCCCGTCCGACTGCTCACCGTCGAGGCGGCCGGGCACATCGGCCCACCCAAGCGCTACCTCTCCGTACGCGGCCAGTTCCTGGAGCACTCGCCGTACTGCGAGCGCGACGTCCGCGGCCCGGACTCCCCGCTGCTCGTCGACGACGAGGAGGTCGAGGTGCTGGTCCGGCACCGGCGTGGCTGGACCCGCTACGTCTACGCCAACCACCCGTTCGACGTGGTGGGCTGGGACGGGCACCTCTACCCGTGGGCGTTCTCCGTCCACGACTTCGAGCCGATCACCGGCCGGATCCACCAGCCCCCGCCCGTGCACCAGACCTTCCAGGGCCCCAACTTCGTCATCTGCTCATTCGTGCCCCGCAAGGTCGACTACCACCCGGATGCGATCCCGGTGCCGTACAACCACCACAACGTCGACTCCGACGAGATGCTCTTCTACACCGGCGGCAACTACGAGGCCCGGCGTGGCTCCGGCATCGAGCAGGGCTCAATCTCCCTGCACCCGTCCGGTTTCACCCACGGCCCCCAGCCGGGTGCCGCCGAGCGGTCCATCGGTGCGGACTACTTCGACGAGCTGGCCGTCATGGTCGACACCTTCCGCCCCCTGGATCTCTGCGACGCCGCCAGCAGCTGCGAGGACGAGGGGTACGCCTGGACGTGGGCGCGTCGCGCCTAGATCAGGAGCGGATGGCGGTTCTCGTGAAGACGGCGAACTCGGCGATCGCCGTGGCGGCGATGGCCAGCACCAGCGGCCACGGTGAGCCGACCACCGCGTACGCCAGCAGCAGCACCGGCGCGGCGGCCACGGCGTAGATCGCGAGTGCCATCGCCCGGTCCGACTGCAGCAGGGCGGGCAGGACGGTCCGGGTCAGCCCCGGCAGCCGGGCCGCGAGCTGCCAGACGACGATCCCACCGGTGAGCGCGGCGAGCACCGCCAGGATGCGGGAGAACCCGTCGCTCGCCGAGGCCGCGAACGCGACCAGCACCGCCGCCACCAGCGACCAACCCGCGCCGTAGAGCACCAGGCGGTGCAGGCCGGACGCGAGGGTCCGCGGGGATTCGATGCGACTCGGGCTGATCGTCACCGCCTCGGCGACGTGTTCCAACGCCTCCGACCAGCGGCGCTGTTCCAGTCGCATGACACCCACGTCGTGCCCCGCTTCGGCGATGCGCGGGTCGAGCCGCAACGCCTCCCGGTAGGCCCGCTCGGCCAGGTCGAACAGGTCCAACCGAGCGGCGACCAGGCTCAGCACCAGGTGCGCCTGCGCCTCCTGCGGGGCCAGTTCGACGCCGTGCCAGGCCGCGTTCAGCGCTGGCTGACCGTTGCGGGCGCCGGCCAGGATCGCCGCTGCGCTCCGCTGGGCGTACGCGTCGGCCGGGCCGAGGGCGAGGATCCGGTCGGCGGTGACGGCCGACTCGGAGTAACGCTCCAGGTCGGCCAACGCCATACCCCTGGCGACCAGCGGCGGCAGGGCCTCCGGTGCGGCGGCGACGGCCGTGTCGGCGGCGGTGAGCGCCTCGGCCGGGCGGTCGGCGGCCAGGTGCACGCGGGCCAGCATGGTGAGGGCGTCGACGTCATCCGGCTGCAGAGCCAGCCCGTAGGTCAGCTCCCCGGCCGCTTCGTCATGGCGGCCGAGCTCGGCGAGAAGTTGGGCCCGCTGGACGTAGCCGTCGGCGGCGGACCGGTCGGGGGCGGGGTCGCTGGACATCGCGGCGAGCTTAGGCGGCCGGCGCGTCGTACACCAGGGCGACCGCGATGCCGGCCAGCCCTTCCTCGCGGCCGGTGAAGCCCAGCCCGTCGGTGGTCGCGGCGGAGACGGTGACCGGGGCGCCCACGGCGGCGGAGAGCACCTGCTGGGCCTCCACACGACGCCGGCCGATCTTGGGGCGGTTGCCGACGACCTGCACGGACACGTTGCCGATCTCCAGGCCGGCTGTCCGCACCCGACGGGCCGTCTCGGTCAGCAACGCCACTCCGGACGCGCCGGCCCACTCCGGCTCGCCCACCCCGAAGGCGGAGCCAAGATCACCGAGGCCGGCGGCGGAGAGCAGCGCGTTGCAGGCGGCGTGTGCGGCGACGTCGGCGTCCGAGTGCCCGGCCAGGCCGTCCTGATCGGGCCAGAACAGGCCGGCCACCCAGCAGGGCCGGCCAGGCGCGAACGCATGCACGTCGGTGCCGATGGCCACCCGGGGAACGATCATGATCAGAGGGTACGCGTCAACCGGCGGCGGCGAGCAGATGCTCCGCAAGCACCAGATCGAACGGGCGGGTGATCTTCAGTGCGTACTCCGAGCCCGGCACGCAGCTCACCACGACGCCCTGCTTCTCGACGAGCCCGGCGTCGTCGGTGAGGGAGTCTCCGGCCGCGGCGTGGGCGGCGCTCAGCACGGCCCGGCGGAAACCCTGCGGGGTCTGCACCGCGCGCAGGGCGGAACGGTCAACGGTGCCGAGCACCACCTCGCCGGCACCGACCTCCTTGATCGTGTCGACGACCGGCAGGACCGGAATCACCGCGTCACAGCCGTCACGGACCGCTGCCGCGACGGATTCGACCAGCTCAGGCGGTGTGAGCGCGCGAGCGGCGTCGTGCACCAGGACGATCGTCGGACCAGCGGGCACCGCGGCCAGCGCGGCGGCCACCGACGCCTGCCGTTCCGCGCCGCCCGGCACCACGATCACCGGCGCAACCGGGGCCAGCAACTCGCGGACGGCAGTCACCTCGGCGGCCGGCGCGGCCACCACGATCGTGTGCACCGAAGGTGCGGCGGCCAGCCGACGCACGGCGTGCACCAGCAGCGGCTCGCCGGCGAGCAGGCGCAGCGCCTTGGGTCGGCCGGGGCCGAGCCGTACACCGGCACCCGCCGCAGGCACGAGGACCGCGACGTCACCGCGCGGATTGAGCTGCGCGGTCACGTCACGGTCCTCGGTGGTTTGTTCGCTACGAAGTGGGTACGACGATGCTGTGCTGACTAGGCCTCGGTGAGCACCTTGTCGAGCAGCATCTCCGCCTCGTCCTTGGTGCTCTTCTCCGCCAGCGCGACCTCGCCGACGAGAATGTCACGGGCCTTGGCGAGCATCCGCTTCTCACCCGCGGACAGGCCCCGCTCCCGCTCCCGGCGCCACAGGTCACGCACGACCTCGGCGACCTTCAGCGGGTTTCCGGAGGCCAGCTTTTCCAGGTTGGCCTTGTAACGCCGCGACCAGTTGGTCGGCTCCTCGGTGTGCGGAGCCCGGAGAACGTCGAAGACCAGGCCGAGGCCCTCTTCGCCGACCACCTCGCGCACACCCACGATCTCGGCATTCTCGGCGGGCACCCGGACCGTCAGGTCACCCTGCGCGACCCTCAGGACGAGGTATTTCTTAGGCTCGCCCTTGATGATCCGAGTCTCGATTGCCTCGATGAGTGCGGCCCCGTGGTGGGGGTAAACAACGGTCTCGCCGACACTGAAAACCATAGGTTCGAAACCCCTTTCGCTGTGTCTAGGGTAACACGGTCAGGCAGCGATGTCTCTCCGATGTCCTGACCGTTGGCGCAGCTCAGGGGCCCTGTGAGAGGTCTTGCTTCAGCTTGACAGGCGGTCAAACCGATGGTTCGAACACGCTCCGTAACGATGGGATGACTTCCCGGTACGGGTGAACAGAACGTCCAGATCAAGGGCTATGCGCTCTCCCATGGTATCCCGGCCGGCGGGACTGCGCCCAGGTGTAGCGGGAGGAGCCCTCGGTGCGCGACCCTGGAGGCGGAGCCGCACTCCGCTCTCGAGACGCTTCCAGGAGGTCCGATGGGCAAGCCGGATGCAGAGGGCCACGGGCCGACCGACGGCCTGCCCGGCCTGCCGCCCGAATGGGGCCGGGTGGTGGTCCCCGACGACGCCTCCGCGCTCTCCGCCGAGGCCGCCCAGATCCGCCGTGAGCTGCGCAGGGCCACCGGCCTACCCGGCGGACACCGAGCTCTGGGCCTGCCGCTGCTGGTCCTGCTGGTGGCGGTCCTCACCACGCTGGCCGGTCTGCTCGTGGTCACCTGGCCACGAGCCAACCGAGGCACCGAGCGGTCGACCCCGGCCCCCTACTCGCCGCCCGCGACACTCGCCGGTCGGGCCCTGCCCGCACTGGACCTCGTCGACGCGAGCCAGGCACCGGTGCCGCTGCGCGGCCTGCTACCCGCCATGATCATTCTGCTGGACGGTTGCCCCTGCCCGGACCGCGTCGCCGACGCCCTGGCGGCTGCGCCAGCCGGCGTCTCCGTGGTCACCGTCACCGGAGGGCGGACGGTCCCGGCCGGGCCCACGAACCAGCGGCAGGCCCGTGCACTGGCCGACCCCGCCGGTGGGCTGCGCTCGTTCCTGGGCCAACCGGCCCGCCCCGGCACCGCGACCGCCCTGCTGGTCGACCGCGCCGGCACAGTGACCCGGGTGCTGCCCGACCTGGGGCCGATCGACGCCTACCGGGGCGACCTGAGCGCCCTCGCCGCCTGACGCAGGTCAGGGCAGCGCGACGAGTTGCGCCTCGGCGTCGACCGGCCTGTCGCCCAGCGTCGACAACGACACCCGGATCGGCCCGCTGATCGGGCTCAACTCCGCGGTGGCGACCGCGCCGTCACAGTCGATCCGGGACGGCCCGGTGATCCGGGCCCCGGTGACCACCACCAGCATCTCGCCCGGCCGGGTGCACCGGTACTGAAGCAGGTAGCGGCCGCCATCGTCGGCGGACTGCCGGATCACGCTGGCGCCCGGGCTGAGCGTCGCCTGCTCGCGCCAGATCGTTTCGCGGAACCGGGACAGCTCACCCGACGGGTCCGCCTGTTGGAAGGACGCACCCAGAGCCGCGAGGGTGTCCATGGTCAGACCGGTCGCCGGGTCGATGATCGACGCCCCAGGGCTGCCCTGAACGCTGACGGCCTCGCCCGTCTCGGAATCCACCCGGAACGTCACCCGCTCATCGGGCGTCGCGGCGGCCAGGGCGCGGTCCAGCGGGGTGCTGACACTCGGTCCTACGGCGGGTGCGGCCGAGGGACCAGCCGACGCGGCCGTCGAGGCAGGCGCGGCGGCGTGCCACCACCAACCACCGACGGCCAGGACGGCCACCGCAGCACCAAACAGCACCGCAGACCGCAGCCGGTCGTCCGCCGTCGCATCCATTCGTCGAGCGTACCGGCCGGGTAACCGGATGTTCAGTCCTGTCGATCGAGCAGAGCCGCGTACAGGGTGAGGCCAGGGCCGAACGCCAGCATGACGACGCGTCGAGCCGCTGGCGTCGCACGGCTCAGCCGGTCCAGGATCAGCAGCACGGTCGGCGACGAGCAGTTGCCGTGCTCGTCGAGCGTCGCCCGGGACGCGGCCAGCCCCTCCGGGGGCAGTGCCAACTCCCGCTCGACCACGTTGAGGATTCGCGGCCCGCCCGGGTGCACCGCCCAACCGTCCACCTCGAAGCGGGTGGTGCCGTGCCGGGCCAGCAGGTCGTCGACCAGCCCGAGGACATGCCTGGAGAGCACCTGCGGCACCTTCGGCGACAGCCCCATCCGGAAGCCGGTGTCGGTGACATCCCAGGTCATGTGGTCGGCGGTCGAGGTGTCGGTGACGGAGGTGACCTCGCGCAGCGCGTACCCCGGGCCGCCCGGCACGACCACGGCGGCGACCGCGGCGTCCGAGAAGAGCGCGTGGGAGACGATCTGCTGGGTGTCCACCCTGGCACTGGACGGCTGGATGTGCAGGCTGGTCAGCTCCGCGCAGAGCAGCAGCGCCGGTCGCCCCCGGGCGGTGACGAAGTCACTCGCCGCGCCGAGCCCCGGCAGCGCCGCGTAACAGCCCATGTGGCCGACGAACATCCGCTGGGTGTCCGCGGCCATACCGAGATCCCGCGCGAGCAGGATGTCCAGCCCGGGGGTGGCGTACCCCGTGCAGGAGCAGACGATGAAAAGACCGATGTCGCCGGCGCCCAGCCCGGCGGCGGTCAACGCACGGCCCACCGCCTCCTTGCCCAGCGGCAGCGCCTCCACCTGGTAGCGGCGCATCCGGCGCTCGGTCGGCCAGTCCGACACGTCCTCCAAGAGAGGGTTGACCGCGGCCTGCCGCCGGGTCACCCCCGAGTTCGCGAAGATCCGCTGGGCCAACGACCGGGTGGTCCCGGAGAAGTGCCGGGAGAAGTAGCCCTCCCACAACTCGTCCTGCGAAGCGGACGGCGGCTGCGCAGCCCCGAGCCCCGCGATCACTGGTACGGACACGATCCCCACCTCTCGTCAGATGCTGTCCTCCCCCTTGCCGTCCCGCCGGCCACCTCGGCCGGCCCATCCCCCGCGCGGAGCCCGCCAGGCCCGCTCACCAACGCGGTGCCGATCCGTCGCGATCCGGGTCGCCGCCCAACGCGGCGATACCGAGCCAGTCGGCGCAGACATCCGACGTGGCCGGGTGCAGTGAGCCGCAGCGGGCATCGCGGTAGAGCCGCTCCAACGGATGACCGCGGCGGGTCGCCGAGGTGCCCGCCGCCTCCAGCACCGACGCCGCCACCTCGGCAGCCGTGGTGCCGGCGAGCAGCTTCGCCCGCCACACCCAGCGGTTGGTCTCCGCGTCGCCCGGTGCCTCGTCCACCCGGCGAGCTGCCTCGGCCACCACCAGCTGGGCCGCCGCCGTCGCCGCGTCCGCCCGCCCCAGCCGGGCCCGCACCGCCGGCAGGCCGGCCAGGTTGCGGGCGTTGAGATGCTCGGCAGCCGCGTCGATCGCCGCTCGGGCCACCCCCACGTAGACGGCCGCGTAGCTGGCCACCAGCCAGTGCGGCATCAGCTGGGCGACCACCAGGGCAAGCCCCTCCACCCCGCCGAGCAGCCGGTCGGCCGGCACAGTGACGTCCAGATGCAGGTCGTGTGAGGAGGTGGCGCGCATGCCGAGCGAGTCCCAGGTCGGCTCCACGGTGAGACCGTCGCCGGCCGGCACCAGGAACTGCGAGACCACCGACTGGTCGGCGGCACTGCGCGCCGCCACCAGGTAGCCGTCGGCATGCCCGGCGCCGGAGCAGAAGGTCTTGCTGCCCTTGAGGTGCCAGCCCTCGTCGGTCGCCTCGTAGACCGTGCTCAGCTGGGACAACCGGGCACCGGCGCCGCGCTCGCTCATGGCGACCGCGTACCAGGAGCCCTGCGCCGCGGCGGTGAGCAGCCGGTCCCGTGCGACCAACGCCTCGTCCGGCACGCCCAGCGCCTCGGCCAACTCCTCGGTGACCGCGCCCAGCGCGCCGGTCACCGAGGCGTGCATGTTGAACACCAGGGCGGTCGCGCCGTTGCCCCGGGCAAGCTCAGTGGCCACTGCGGTGTACTCGGCGAAGCTGGCTCCCAGGCCACCCAGCGCCCGGGGGACCATCAGGCCGAACAGGCCGGCCTCCCGCAGGTCACGGAAATCATCCGCTGGGAAGGAACCGTCCCGGTCGTGCTCTGCCGCCCGCGCGGCGAACCGCGGCGCCAACCGGCGGGCCGCCTCAAGCGCGTGCACCGTCATATCGCCTCCTTCTCGGCGTCCCATACCCCGCCACGACCCGACTATCCTTTGCGGATCCCCCGGCCCTGGTACAGCACGGCGGTGGATCGGGTCGGCACGATGCGAGGGGCGCGGCCGGCAGGTGTCGCATCGGGCGTCCCCGCCGCGCGGGCACGGCGCAGCAGCCAGGCAACCAGGCCGGTCACCTGCGGACGGATGCCCCGCAGCCGCAGGTCGACGCCGTGCCGGGCACACTCGGCCACCAGCGCCCGGGCGTCCACGAACAACCGGGGATCGTGGATGCCACGCGGCACGGTCGGCAGCCGCTCGGCGAGCCGGACCGCGACCAGCCGCGCCAGCGCCGTGTCGTTCAGTGTGTCCAACACGAGCAGGCCGCCCGGGCGCAGCAGCCGGCACGCCTCGGCCACCGCGCGCGGCCAGGCCGGGACATGCTCCAGCAACTCGCCCGCGGAGACCACGTCGGCACAGCCATCCGGGAGCGGGACCGCCGTGACATCGCCCTGGACCACGCGCACCCCGTGCTCGGCGGCCTGGACCAACGCCGAGCGGGTCAGATCGACCCCGACGTGGCGGTAGCCCTTGCCGGTCAGGTGCGGCGCGAGCAGACCGGCGCCACAACCCAGATCGACCAGCAACGCGTCCGGACGAGTGGCCGGGGGCACCAGCGCCGCGCGGGCCTCAGCCAGCCAGTGCAGCATCGCGAACGCGCCATCTGGCCGCCACCACTCACCGGCCAGGTCGTCGTACTGGCGCGGATCGTTACGCGGCAGCACCCTGGGGCCGGTGGACGCCGCAGCCGCAGCCACCTCTCGCATGGCACCGAGCGTGGCACGACTGCTCGGTAACGACCAGACTTCCCTTATGTCGTCGAGGGTGTTAGGGCTGGTCAGAGCGAGCCATCCGGAACCGGCCGCAGCGGTGACCACGGTGGCCGGTCTGCTGGCGTGGGGAGTGGGTCACCGGCCGACCGGAATCGTTTCGGTGGTGCTCGCCGTGCTGGCCAGCCAGCTCGCCGTCGGCTGGACCAACGACGCGCTGGACGCCGAGCGGGACGCCACTGTGGGGCGTACCGACAAACCGGTCGCCGCTGGCGCGGTCGGTCGGCGCACCACGGCCTGGGCCGCGACGGCGGCCGCGGTGGCCTGCCCGCTGCTGGCGCTGACCACGAACCCGACGGCGGCGTTCTGGCTGACCGTCGCCCTGGTCTCCGCGCTGCTCTACGACTGGCCGCTCAAGGCCACCGCGTTCTCGGTGCTGCCGTACGCCGTCTCCTTCGGCGCGCTGCCCGCCTTCGTGGTGCTGGCGCTACCCGGTCAGCCGGCCCCGCCGGCCTGGCTGGTGGCGGCGGCGGCGTGCCTGGGCGCCGGCGCGCACTTCGCCAACGTGCTGCCCGACCTGGCCGACGACGCTCGGACCGGGGTGCGCGGCCTGCCACACCGCCTGGGCGCCGCCGGCAGCCGGGCGGCGGCGGCCGGTCTGCTCCTCGCGGCGACGGCGATCCTGGTCCTCGGGCCACCCGGGCCGCCGTCGGCGATCGGGTTGGCGGCGGTCGGCACGGCCGCCGTGGTGCCGCCACTGAGCTGGTACGCCGGGCGCTCGGCGGTCCGGGCCGGCCGACGGCCGGTGTCCGCGTTCCGGGCGGTGATGCTGGTGGCCCTGATCGACGTGGTCCTGCTGGTCGCGAGCGGTCGGGTGGTGTGAACGGCACCCGGCCAGGTGGCAATGCCGGGTCCGCGTGCGGGCCTCGATCAGTCCCAACTACGCTGGAACGCGGTCTGCGCGGGTATGGCCACCGTGCCCGGCGTGCGGCCCGGGTGGGGATTGTGACGAGGAGGACCGACGTGACGCGCTCGATCAGGGGATCCCGGCGGGCGGCCCTGTTGCTGTCCGGGATTGCGGCGACCAGCCTGCTGGCGTCCGGATGCGGCACCGGTCAGATCGCCGAGACCGCCACCAAGGAGGCGTCGGTCCAGGGCGTCAGCCTCACGACCAAGAACGGTTCCTTCTCCGTGCGTGGCCTGCTGGTGGACTACCCGGGCACCGAGGGCTACCGGGCCGGCCAGGACGCTCCGCTCAACGCCGTGATCTACAACGACTCGAAGGAGACGGTGACGGTCACCGTCACCACCGAGAGCGCCCGCGAGGTGGTGATCAGCGGCGGCTCGGCGAGCGCGTCGCCGTCCGCCTCGGAGTCCGCCCCCGCCAGCCCGTCGACCTCCACGTCCGGCTCGGCCACCCCGTCGGCGACCCCGTCCGAGACCGGGTCGTCCTCGGCCACCCCGTCCGCCCCGGAGTCGGCGCGGGCGTCGGGCTCGGCCAGCGCGGCCGCCCCGGGTCAGCCGGCCCGGATCGAGCTGGCTCCGCTGAGCTACCTTCAGCTCAACTCCGAGGCCACCACGCAGCTCCGGCTGATCGGCCTGACCGAGGCGCTGCGCTCGGGCCAGAACGTCATCGTGACCTTCGACTTCGGTAACGGCAACACGGTCACCGGTCCGGCGCCGATCGCGGTGCCGCTCACCCCGGCGGCGCCCCCCTCCCCGATCATCGAGCGCGAGGGCGGCTACGACGACGAGGGCGGCACGACCCACGAGTGATCCGACCGTCACATCGACAAACACCCCGGCGTGGTGACCACCACGCCGGGGTGTTTTCGTCGGACGCGAGGGCTAGCGTCCTGATGTGACCACCTCCCGATCGACCCCTCCGCGTGGCGGCACGGCCGGTGCCGCTCGTGGTCGGTCCACCACCCGCGATCCGCGTCCGGCCTACCAGTGCGACGCCTGCGGGCACCAGCCACCCAAGTGGGTGGGGCGCTGTCCGGAGTGCGGCGAGTGGGGCGCGGTGGTCGAGAGCACGGTGACGGGCCCGACCGTCTCCGGTCGGGTGGTCAGCTCCCGGATGCCGGCCGAGCCGGCCCGCCCGATCGCCACCATCAGCGCCGCTCCGGCCCGCGCCCGTCCGACCGGGGTGAGCGAGCTCGACCGGGTGCTCGGCGGCGGCCTGGTCCCGGGCGCGGTGGTGCTGCTCGCCGGCGAGCCCGGCGTGGGCAAGTCGACCCTGCTGCTGGACGTGGCGCAGCAGTGGGCCGCCGGCTCCGGCAGCCCCTCGCTGGTGATCAGCGGTGAAGAGTCGGTCAGTCAGGTGCGCCTGCGTGCCGAGCGGATGGGCACCCTGCACGACCAGCTCTACCTCGCGGCTGAGAGCGACCTGGCCGCGGTGCTCGGGCACCTCGACGCGGTCAAACCCGGCCTGCTGGTGCTCGACTCGGTGCAGACCATCTCGACCACCGGCACCGAGGGGGTGCCCGGTGGGGTGACCCAGGTGCGCGCGGTCACCTCCGCGCTGGTCTCGGTCGCCAAGGAGCGGGGCATCGCCACCGTGCTGGTCGGGCACGTCACCAAGGACGGCCAGGTGGCCGGGCCGCGCGTGCTGGAGCACCTGGTCGATGTGGTGCTGTACTTCGAGGGCGACAAGCACTCCTCGCTGCGTCTGGTGCGCGGCGTGAAGAACCGGTTCGGCGCGGCCGACGAGGTCGGCTGCTTCGAGATGCACGAGGGCGGCATCAGCAGCCTGGCCGACCCGTCCGGGCTGTTCCTGACCCGCTACGCGGAGCCGGTCCCCGGCACCTGCGTGACCGTGGCCATGGAGGGGCGGCGCGCCCTGGTCACCGAGGTGCAGGCCCTGATCGGCGCGACGGTGGCCGGCTCTCCCCGACGCACCGTCTCCGGCCTCGACTCGGCGCGACTGGCGATGGTGCTCGCGGTGCTGCAACGGCGCACCGAGCGGCTGACCCTGCACGACCGGGAGGTCTTCGCCGCCACGGTGGGCGGCATCCGGGTGGTGGAGCCGGCCGCCGACCTGGCGGTCGCGTTGGCGGTCGCCTCCGGCGGGCTCAACCTGGCCATCGCGCCGCACCTGGTGGCGATCGGTGAGGTGGGGCTGACCGGCGAGGTGCGTCGGGTCGGGGCGGTGCCGCGCCGGCTGGCCGAGGCGGCCCGGCTCGGGTTCAAGGTGGCCCTGGTGCCTCCCGGTTGCGGCCCGGCCAGCACCGGCGCCGGCCCCGAGCAGATGCGGGTGACCGAGGTCACGGACGTTCGTTCGGCGCTGCACCACGCGGCCCGCGCGTCCGCCGAGTGACCGACCGTGTCGACGGGGACGGCGATACCGGACAGCACGTCGCAAGCGGGGAAAGGGTGGGAAGGGCCGCATCGTGACACATCACAGTAACCACGACAGCACCCACCGCACGGCAGTCCGTAGACTGTGCCCGTGCCGATCGACCGCGATACCACCAAGCCAGCCGGCGCGCCGCCTCAGGCCCGCACCGGCGCCGTGGGCTCGCCCGCCCGCCCGATCAGCGTGAGCGTCACCGCGGGAGCCGCCGGGGGCACCGGGGATCCGCTACGGGCCAACCTCGCCCTGATGGCCCCCGGCACCGCCCTGCGCGACGGTCTGGAGCGCATTCTGCGCGGCCGCACCGGCGCGCTCATCGTGCTCGGCTACGACAAGGTCGTCGAGGGCCTGTGCACCGGCGGCTTCGCGCTGGATGTGGAGTTCTCCGCGACGCGGGTCCGGGAGCTGTGCAAGATGGACGGCGCCGTCGTGCTCTCCAGCGACGGCACCAGGATCGTCCGAGCGGCCGTGCACCTGATGCCCGACCCGTCCATCCCGACCGAAGAGTCCGGCACCCGGCACCGCACCGCCGAGCGGGTGGCACGGCAGACCGGCTACCCGGTGATTTCGGTCAGCCAGTCGATGCGAATCATCAGCCTCTACGTCAACGGCCAGCGGCACGTGCTCGACGACTCGGCGGCGATCCTCTCCCGGGCCAACCAGGCGCTCGCCACGCTGGAGCGCTACAAGCTCCGGCTGGACGAGGTCTCCGGCACGCTCTCCGCACTGGAGATCGAGGATCTGGTCACCGTGCGGGACGCGGTGGCCGTGGTGCAGCGGCTGGAGATGGTCCGCCGGATCGCCGACGAAATCGCCGGGTACGTGGTGGAGCTGGGCACCGACGGCCGCCTGCTCGCCCTGCAACTCGACGAGCTGATGGCCGGCGTGGACGCCGACCGGACGCTGGTCATCCGGGACTACCTCCCGGTCGGCCGCAAGTCGCGCACCCTGGACGAAGCACTGGTCGAGCTGGACCTGCTCGGCGCCACCGAGCTGATCGACCTGGTGGCGGTGGCCAAGGCGATCGGCTACCCGGCCGCGTCCGACGCGCTGGACGCCGCGGTCAGCCCACGCGGCTTCCGACTGCTGGCCAAGGTGCCCCGGCTGCCGGTGGCGGTGGTCGACCGGCTGGTGGTGCACTTCGGCAGCCTCCAGCGGCTGCTCGGCGCGACCGTGGAGGACCTGCAGGCTGTCGAGGGGGTCGGTGACGCCCGGGCCCGAGGCGTCCGCGAGGGGCTGTCCCGGCTCGCCGAGGCATCCATCCTGGAGCGGTACGTCTGACCCGGCTCAGCCGGTGACGGTGAGCTTCGTCGGCGCGCTGAGCTTCGTGCCGACCCGAGCGAACACCTGGTATGTCCCGAGCGGCGGGAAGGGGCCAGCGGCCAGCCCGCTGCCGTCGCACCGGCTCGTGTCCCGCCCGTTCCAGGCAATCTGGTAGGAGCGCTCGAAGTTCGGCGTGAAGGACTGCACGTCCGAGCCCTGGACCTTGCCGCAGGTGTCCGACGACCAGATCTTCTCGGCACCGGACTTGATGAAGATCTCCTGTAGATCGGCGCCGACGTTCCGGCTGCACGTCCGGTCCGACGTGTTTTTGATCTTCAGCTCCAGGTCGACCACCGCCCCCCGCTGGACCGAGGTTGGACTCGCCACCGAAACCACGCTGATCTCCGCGTTGGTGCAGGTGCCGTCGTCCTCGGAACCGGCGGCCGCGCCCAGCGGTGGTTCGTTGCTGGTGGTCGCGGGGCTCGGACTCGTCGCATCGGGGTCGGCGGACGCCGGCGGAGCACCGGTCTGCGGTGTCAGCACCGGCCCACCCGGCCCCGGCGACTCGGGAGACGTCGGCGTCGAGGTCGCCGTCGCGGTGGGCGTCGCCCCCGCCTGCGGTCGCTCACCGGAACGACCCGAGCCGGTGCAGGAATAGAGCAGGACAATCAGGAAGAGAAACCCCGCTCCGAGTACGACGGCGCGACGCCGCCAGTACACGGCGGGTGGCAGGGGGCCGACCGTCAGACGCATGATGCCCTCCACCGTAGCCGCGCTGCCCCCGCCAGTGCGGTGCGACGCGCCGGAGCCCCACCGAGGCACCCGCTCGACCTTCCACTGCGGACGGACCCCCTGACCGTCCGGCACACCCTCAGAGGTAGACCTTGCGCTGGTAGACGGCGTGCGCCCCGCCCACCCGATCCAGAAAGAGCAGCCCCGCGCAGTGGTCGATCTCGTGCTGCAACGCCCGCGCCTCGAAGCCGTCGGTCACCAACCGGACCGGCTCGCCGGTGCCCGGCAGGTCACCCTCCACCACCAGCCGACTGGCCCGCTTCACGTCCCCGGTCAGGTCCGGCACCGACATGCACCCCTCCCGGCCCGGCTTCCACCGGGTCGCCTCGACCACCCGGGCATTACAGAGCACGAAGGTGCCATGCACGGTGACCGCCTTCGGATGGCCGGTCACATCGACGGCGAAGACACGGGCGCCCACCCCGACCTGCGGCGCGGCCAGCCCAACGCAGCCCGGCGACACCCTCATCGTGGCGACCAGGTCGGCCGCGAGCTGGACAGTCTCCTTCGCGGTCGGATCGACCTCGTCAGCGGCCCGACTGAGCACCGAATCCGGGGCGGACACCACGGCCCGCACCTCGCCCGGCACAGCCAGCGCCTCCGGTGTCCAGTCGCCCAGACCGGCGTACGTCTCGACGGCCGGCCCACTCTCCTCGCCGGTCACAACAGATCCGGGTCCGCCGGCCGGAGAGTGACCTCCACGCCCAGCTCGGCAGCCGTCCGATGCAGCCGGTCGATCAGTGTGTCGGCCACATCGATCGGCAACTCGACCTCCGCCAGCACCACGTAGAGCGAACCGGCCAACCGGGTACTCAGGTCGGTGACGTTTCCTCCGGCGTCCACCAGCACCCGGGTCATCGCCGCGACGATGCCCATCCGGTCCGAACCGTGCACCGCCATCACGTACGGCTCACCCGCCGGAGGCACCTCGCCGTCGGGGGTGACCGCGCGTACCGTCGCCAGCAGTTGACCCTCGACGGCCAGCGGCGCCAGCGCGGCCTCGACCTCGGCGGCCGCCGGCCCGGTGCAGATGAGGGTCATCGCGAAATGCCCCCGCAGCCGCGTCATCGTGCTGTCGGTGAGGTTTGCGCCCAGTCGGGCCAGCACCTCCGCGACGTCAGCCACGATGCCCGGCCGGTCCCGACCGATGACGGTGATCGCGAGCTCGTTCATCCGCGCATTCTCCCCGATCCGTCGGGCGCCGTCGTGACACCCCGCCCGAACCGCCCAACCATCGGGAACGCACCGCGTGACATCATCGACGGCGCCATGACTCAACCCGACTTCGCCACCCTGGTCAGCCGATGGTTCCAACAGCACGCCCGTGACCTGCCATGGCGTGAACCCGGTGTCACCCCGTGGGCCATCCTGGTCAGCGAGGTCATGCTCCAGCAGACTCCCGTGGTCCGGGTGGTGCCGGCCTGGCAGGCATGGCTGGCCCGCTGGCCGGACCCGGACGCGCTGGCGGCGGACACCCCCGCCGAGGCGATCCGGATGTGGGGACGCCTCGGCTACCCCCGCCGGGCGGTCCGACTGCGGGAATGCGCGGTCGCCATCGTCGACCGGCACGGCGGCCAGGTGCCGGACCGGCTGGAGCAACTGCTGGCGCTGCCGGGGGTCGGCACGTACACGGCGCGGGCGGTGGCCGCATTCGCGTACGGGCAGCGGCATCCCGTGGTCGACACCAACGTGCGTCGGGTGGTCTGCCGGGCAGTGGGCGGTGAGCCGGACGCCGGGCCGGTCACCCGGCCGGCCGATCTGGTCGCCACCGAGGAGCTGCTCCCGGCCGAACCGGCCGCGGCAGCGCTGGCGAGCGCCGCGTTCATGGAGCTGGGTGCGGTGATCTGCACAGCCCGATCACCGCGCTGTACGGCCTGCCCGGTCGAGTCGGTCTGCGCGTGGCGGGCCTCCGGGCAGGAGCAACCGGCAGGGCCAACCCGGCGACCCCAGCGGTACACGGGCACCGACCGACAGGTACGCGGGCTGCTGCTCGGGGTGCTCCGTGAGACCACCGGGCCGGTACCGCACCAGCGACTGGACCAGGTCTGGACCGATGACGTGCAGCGCGCCCGCGCCCTGGCCGGCCTGGTGCAGGACGGGCTGGTCGAACCAGCTGGGACCGACTCCTTCCGCCTAGTCGGCGACGGCCCGTCCCTCCCCGTCGCCGACCTCCCCATTGCCGACCTCACCACCTGACCGGCCGTGAAGCGGTGATCGACTCCATATCGCCGACATGGGGGCCCGCCGACGCCAGGACACCGCGACATCGCCGATATTGAGTCGACACCGCACGAGGCGGACGACGACCCCCGAGGCGATCACCGCACGAGGCGGGCGGGCAGCGGAAAAGGCGGGGCCCCGGTGGCTTGCGCCACCGGGGCCCCGCCCCTTGCTGCCGGTTGTGCTACTCGTCCGCGCCTGCGGCGGCGGTGCCGCCGAGGTCGGCCGGTACAGCGTCCGGAACCTCGACCGGCTTGTCCGCGCCGTGGAAGACGAGCTTGGACTTGTCGATGTCGTTCGGGTCGCCCTCGCAGTCCACCACCACGATCTGACCCGGGGTCAGCTCGTTGAACAGGATCCGCTCGGAGAGGTTGTCCTCGATGTCGCGCTGGATCGTGCGACGAAGCGGACGGGCACCGAGCACCGGGTCGAAGCCCTTCAGCGCCAGGTACTTCTTGGCGTTGTCGGTCAGCTCCAGACCCATGTCCTTGTTGCGCAGCTGGCCCTCGATCCGCTGGATCATGATGTCCACGATCTGGAGGATCTCGTTCTGGCGCAGCTGGTGGAAGACGATGGTGTCGTCGATCCGGTTGAGGAACTCAGGCCGGAAGTGCTGCTTGAGCTCGTCGTTGACCTTCTGCTTCATCCGGTCGTAGGTCGACTCGGAGTCCTCCGACTGCTGGAAGCCCAGCGACACCGCCTTGGCGACATCGCGGGTGCCCAGGTTGGTGGTCAGGATGATGACCGTGTTCTTGAAGTCCACGATCCGACCCTGACCGTCGGTGAGCCGACCGTCCTCCAGGATCTGGAGCAGCGTGTTGAACACGTCCGGGTGGGCCTTCTCGATCTCGTCGAAGAGAACCACCGAGAACGGCCGACGCCGCACCTTCTCGGTCAGCTGCCCGCCCTCGTCGTAGCCGACGTAGCCGGGAGGGGCACCCACCAGCCGGGAGACCGTGTAGCGGTCGTGGAACTCGGACATGTCCAGCTGGATGAGGGCATCCTCGCTGCCGAAGAGGAACTCGGCGAGCGCCTTGGACAGCTCGGTCTTACCCACACCGGACGGGCCGGCGAAGATGAACGAGCCCGACGGGCGCTTCGGGTCCTTCAGGCCGGCCCGGGTACGCCGGATCGCCTTCGAGACCGCCTTGACCGCGTCCTCCTGGCCGATGACGCGCTTGTGCAGCTCGTCCTCCATGCGCAGCAGGCGCGAGGTCTCCTCCTCGGTCAGCTTGTAGACCGGGATGCCGGTCCAGTTGCCGAGCACCTCGGCGATCTGCTCGTCGTCAACCTCGCTGACGACGTCCAGGTCACCGGCCTTCCACTCCTTCTCCCGCTGAGCCTTCTGACCGAGGAGCTGCTTCTCCTTGTCACGCAGCTGGGCGGCGCGCTCGAAGTCCTGAGCGTCGATCGCGGACTCCTTGTCACGACGCACCTGGGCGATGCGCTCGTCGAAGTCACGCAGGTCTGGCGGCGCGGTCATCCGACGGATCCGCATCCGGGCACCGGCCTCGTCGATCAGGTCGATCGCCTTGTCCGGCAGGAAGCGGTCGGAGATGTATCTATCGGCCAGAGTTGCGGCAGCCACCAGGGCTGCATCCGTGATCGAGACCCGGTGGTGCGCCTCGTAGCGGTCACGCAGGCCCTTGAGGATCTCGATGGTGTGCGCCAGCGACGGCTCACCCACCTGGATCGGCTGGAACCGGCGCTCGAGAGCGGCGTCCTTCTCCAGGTGCTTGCGGTATTCATCCAGCGTGGTGGCGCCGATGGTCTGCAGCTCACCACGGGCCAGCATCGGCTTGAGGATGCTCGCGGCGTCGATCGCGCCCTCGGCGGCACCCGCACCCACCAGGGTGTGGATCTCGTCGATGAACAGGATGATGTCGCCGCGGGTGCGGATCTCCTTGAGCACCTTCTTGAGGCGCTCCTCGAAGTCACCGCGGTAGCGGGAACCGGCGACGAGCGCACCGAGGTCGAGCGTGTAGAGCTGCTTGTCCTTGAGAGTCTCGGGCACCTCGCCCTTGATGATCTTCTGGGAAAGCCCCTCCACCACGGCGGTCTTACCGACGCCGGGCTCACCGATCAGGACCGGGTTGTTCTTGGTACGGCGGGAGAGCACCTGCATGACCCGCTCGATTTCCTTCTCGCGCCCGATGACCGGGTCGAGCTTGCCCTCGCGGGCGGCCTGAGTCAGGTTGCGGCCGAACTGGTCCAGCACCAGGCTGGTCGACGGCGCGGCCTCACCCGGCGCGGCGCCCGCAGCGGCAGGCTCCTTGCCCTGGTAGCCGGAGAGCAGCTGGATCACCTGCTGGCGGACCCGGTTGAGGTCGGCGCCGAGCTTGACCAGCACCTG
This sequence comes from Micromonospora sp. NPDC005291, assembly GCF_040607415.1. NCBI lineage: Bacteria > Bacillati > Actinomycetota > Actinomycetes > Micromonosporales > Micromonosporaceae > Micromonospora > Micromonospora sp. NPDC005291. Next base: position 12,800 of record NZ_JBEXGR010000007.1, on the reverse strand, counting down.
GGCGGCAACGCCCTCGCCCTCACGGATCAGACCGAGCAGGATGTGCTCAGTGCCGATGTAGTTGTGGCCGAGCTGCAGCGCCTCGCGCAGCGACAGCTCCAGCACCTTCTTGGCCCGCGGCGTGAACGGGATGTGCCCGCTCGGCGCCTGCTGGCCCTGGCCGATGATCTCCTCGACCTGCTGGCGGACGCCCTCCAGGGAGATGCCGAGGCTCTCCAGGGCCTTTGCCGCGACGCCTTCACCTTCGTGGATCAGGCCCAACAGGATGTGTTCCGTACCGATGTAGTTGTGGTTGAGCATCCGGGCCTCTTCTTGGGCCAGGACGACAACCCGTCGCGCTCGGTCGGTGAACCGCTCGAACATGCCCTCGTGCTCCTCACGTGCCGTGCGCCTTGATGGTCAAGATCTTGGCGGGGCCGGTGCACGAACGTCCAGGACGGGCGTCCGTGCCTCCTTACTCTATCGTTGCTGACCGACTCAGCTGAGGTCGTGTGTCTTCGGTCTGGGTCGGTTCTACGTCGTTTTGCACAACCGTCCGCGCTCAGGAGGTGTTCCGGTAGCCCTGCCGCTACGCGCAGAGCGAAATCCGAGTAACGCGACGGAAGCCCAATCCCGGCTCCGGAAGCGATCCGGGAGGCTCCGGGAGGGCGGACGGGCGGTCGCGACGAACGAGCGGCCGGCCCTGGGGAAGGTTGTCCACAGGCTGTGGATAGCTCTTCCACTGGTTGTGGACAACGCCGGTGGGCACGGAATGCTTCCCGGACCCTCAGCCCGACCCGGCGGGCGGTCGACCCCGTACCGGCCGCGCACGCCGGGGCCGGTCGCGGATGCGGCGACGCCGGCCCGGAGAACTGCTCCGGCCCGGCGTCGGTGTCGCCTACGGTGGCGGCTGGCCACCAAGCTGCTGAGGGATCAGCGCTTCGCGTGGTACTCGTCGACGATCTCCTGCGGGATACGACCCCGGTCTGAGATGTCCTTGCCAGCCTTCTTGGCCCACTCCCGGATCGCCTTGTTCTGTTCCCGATCGGCGGTCGCGCCACCCCGACCGCGGGCAGCCCGTCCACCGATCACCACGCCGCCCCGGCCGACCTTGGTGCCGGAGCCCACGTACGAGGCAAAAGCGTCGCGCAATTTCGCGGCGTTGGCACTCGACAGGTCGATCTCGTACTGAACGCCGTCGAGGGCGAACTTGACGGTCTCGTCCGCGTCCCCGCCGTCCAGGTCATCGACCAGCTTGTGAATGATCTGTTTGGCCACGTCGCACATTCCTTTCGAGCAGGGCGCTCCTGCTAACGAGAGCACAATAACCCGCGCGCTGCTCGCCGCGTCAATAGGATGCCGTTACGGCTCGGCGTGAGCCGGGCGAGACTACTCCGGGCGGACCAACGGGAAGAGGATCGTTTCCCGAATTCCGAGCCCGGTCAGGGCCATCAACAGCCGGTCGATTCCCATTCCCATACCGCCGGCCGGCGGCATTCCATACTCCATCGCCCGGAGAAAGTCCTCGTCGAGACGCATCGCCTCGTCGTCGCCACGGGCGCCCAACTGCGCCTGGGCCACCAGCCGCTCGCGCTGCACGATCGGGTCGACCAGCTCGGAGTACGCGGTGCCCAGCTCGAAGCCGAGCACGTAGAGGTCCCACTTCTCGGCCAGCCCCGGCTCGCTGCGGTGCGCCCTGGTGAGCGGGCTGGTCTCCTCCGGGTAGTCCCGGATGAAGGTGGGCGCGTCCAGGCCGGGGACGACCAGCTCCTCGAACAGTTCCTCGGCCAGCTTGCCCGGGCCCCACTTGGGGTCCACGGCCAATCCCACCTTGTCGGCGTACTCCACCAGGCGGGAGCGTTCGGTGCGGACCGTGACCTCCTCGCCGAGTGCTTCGGAAAGCACGCCGAACAGCGTCACCGACCGCCACTCGCCGCCCAGGTCGAACTCGCGCCCGTCGGCGTGGGTCACCACCATCGAGCCACTGACCGCGATCGCCGCCTGTTGCACGAGATTGCGGGTCAACTCGGCCATCGTGTCGTAGTCGCCGTACGCCTGGTAGGTCTCCAGCATCGCGAACTCCGGCGAGTGCGAAGAGTCGACGCCCTCATTACGGAAGTTGCGGTTGATCTCGAAGACGCTGTCGACGCCGCCGACCACGGCGCGCTTGAGAAACAGTTCCGGCGCGATTCGCAGATACAGATCAGTGTTCAACGCATTGCTGTGGGTCACGAACGGTCGAGCCGCCGCGCCACCATGCAGCAGTTGCAACATCGGCGTTTCCACCTCGATGAAGCCCCGCCCATGCAGTGAATCGCGCAGACTGCGTACCGCGGCGGCCCGGGTACGGACCATCTCCCGTGCCTGAGGGCGGACGATCAGGTCCACGTAACGCTGCCGGACGCGGGCCTCCTCGGAGAGCGGCTTGTGCGCCACCGGCAGCGGTCGCAGCGCCTTGGCGGTCATCTCCCACTGCCGCGCCAGCACCGACAGCTCACCCCGCCGGCTGGTGATCACCTCACCGGTGACGCCGACGTGGTCGCCGAGGTCGATCAGGCGCTTCCAGGCCTCCAACTGCTCCGGCCCGACCCGGTCCAGGGAGAGCATCGCCTGTAGCTCGGTGCCGTCGCCGTCCCGGAGAGTCGCGAAGCAGAGCTTGCCCGTGTTGCGTACGAAGATCACCCGGCCGGTGACCGCGACCTCGTCACCGGTCGCGGTGTCGGTCGGCAGGTCGGCGTAGCGCGCCCGGACCTGTGCCAGGGTGTTGGTGCGGGAGAAGCCGACCGGGTAGGGCTCGACGCCCTCGGCGAGCATCCGGTCCCGCTTCTCCCGGCGAACCTTCATCTGCTCGGGAAGGTCATCGGCGGGGTCCACTGGCACGGGGTTCTGCTCGCTCACGGCACGCTTCCTCGTCACGGAGATACAGGGGGTCAGGCCCGAGCGTACTCAAGCGTCCCGGGGGCTGTTAGCGGATAACCTGCCCGTCATGGTCGATCACACTCACGCCCTCTCGTTCGGCGCGGCCGCGGCCGACTACGACCGGTTTCGACCCCGTTATCCGGAGGAAGCCGTCCGATGGGCGCTGGACGGGCTGGGCGGTTCCGCCCGTGTCGTCGACCTGGGCGCGGGCACCGGCATCCTCACCCGCGGGGTGCTCGCCCTGGGCCACGAGGTGACCCCGGTGGAGCCGGACCACGACATGCGCACCCAACTGACGGCCGCCACCCCGGGGCTCACCGCGCTGGCCGGCGGCGCGGAGTCCGTGCCGCTGCCCGACGGGGCCGCGGACGCCGTCGTGGTGGGGCAGGCCTACCACTGGTTCGACCGGGAGCTGGCACACGCCGAAATTGCGCGGGTCCTGCGGCCCGGCGGGACGTTCGCCCCGATCTGGAACCTCCGGGACGAGCGGGTCGACTGGGTCGCCGAGCTGGGCCGGATCGCCCACCTGGGGGACAACGCCGGCAACGTGACCGAAAAGTACGCCGACTTCGGCTCCGCGTTCGGGTCGATCGAGCTGGGCGAGTTCACCCACCACACCACGCTCACGCCGGACGAGATCGTCGCGATGCTGCACACCCGCTCGTACTGGCTCACCGCCCCGGCCGAACGGCGGGCGAAGATCGACGAGGAGTTGCGCACGCTCCTGTCCACCCACCCCGACCTGGCCGGCAGGGAGACCGTCGAGCTGCCGTACCGCACGATCGTCTTGCGGGCCCGGCGACGCTGAGCCCCCGCGCAGCGACCGAGCCCGGCGGCGGCCGGGTCACAGGTTGCGGTCGTAGACCATCCGCAGCCCGATCAGCGTGATCATCGGCTCGTGATGCGTGATCGACCGGCACTCGTTGATCACCAGGGAGGCGAGGCCACCGGTGGCGATCACCGCCCGCACCTCGCCCAACTCCTCGGTCATCCGCTCGACGATCCGGTCCACCTGGCCGGCGAAGCCGAAGTACAGGCCGGCCTGGAGGCACTCCACGGTGTTCTTGCCGATCACCGAGCGGGGCTTGGTGGCCTCGACCTTGCGCAGCTGGGCGGCCCGAGCGGCCAGCGCGTCGAAGGAGATCTCGATGCCCGGGGCGAACGCCCCGCCCAGGAACTCGCCCCGCTCGCTGATCACGTCGAAGTTGGTGGTGGTGCCGAAGTCCACCACGATCGACGGCCCGCCGTAGAGGGTGTACGCGGCCAGGGTGTTCACCACCCGGTCGGCGCCCACCTCCTTCGGGTTGTCGATCGCCAACTGCACCCCGGTCCGTACCCCGGGCTCGACGATCACGCTCGGCACTTCGGCGTAGTAGCGGCTGAGCATGGTGCGCAGCGACCGCAGCGCGGCCGGCACCGTGGAGCAGGCCGCCACACCGGTGATCTCGACGTTGTCCCCGGCGAGCAGGCCCCGGAACATCAGGCCCAACTCGTCCGCCGTCGAGCGGGCATCGGTCTTGATCCGCCAGGAGTGCACCAGCTTGTCGCCGTCGAAGGTCGCCAGCACGGTGTTGGTGTTTCCGATGTCGATGCAGAGCAGCACGCACGCAGCCTAGACAACGACCGTACGGGCGGGCGCGGACCGGCCGGTGGGCCGTATCCTGGCCGTATCGCGATATGAGCATGAGTCGATCCACGGCGCGGCCGGACGGGGAGCGGACATGTCGGGGACGTGGTGGGTGCGGGGCCGCAACACCCTGCGCCGGCGTCGACGGCACGTGCTGGTGCTGGTCGCGTTGGCCGGCGGCGCCATCTGGATGGTCGTACAGGCATGGCGGGCGTCCCTGCGGGAGAGTGGCAGCTTCGCCGGCGACCTCTACCTCAACATCGGCGCCGCGCTGATCATGACGCTGCTGACCTACGTGGTGCTCAACCCGCTCTTCCGCGAGCTGCAGACGGTCAGCATCATCGAACACCCCCGACTCGACCGGGACGCCCTGATCGAACGGGTCGCCCAGTCCCGGGAGATCGTGGCCATCCTGGAAACCTGGACCAGCATGCTGGAGGGCCCGTACGCGCCCCGGTTCGTGGCCGCCCTGCGCTCCGCGCTCGCCAACGGCGCCGCCGTCAAGGTGCTGCTCCTCGACCCGGACTCGCCTGCGGTCCGGCTGCGCGGCGAGGAGCTGCGCCGGCGGGACGCCTCGGTGGCCATCCTCAACAACCTGTGGCACCTCGCCCGGCTCAGCGAGGAGCTACCCGAGTCGGCCCGAGCCCGCCTCCAGGTCCGGGTCTACAGCGCCGCCCCCTCGGTGCAGATGTACCGCTGGGACGGCAAGGCGTTCATCTCGTTCTTCCCGGTGCAGGGCAGCACATTCGACACCCAGCAGATCGAGGCGTTCGTCTCGACGCCGTTGGGCGAGTTCGTCGACGACCGGTTCGCCGAGCTGTGGGAGACCGCACCCCTGGAGGACCTGGCGGCCTGCCTCACGCTGCGGCTCTGCCTACGCCAGGCTGGTCGGGACCTGGAGACCTGCGACGCGCTCTACGTACGCTCCGACGGCGACTGGTACATCGCCGGCACCGACCTGGTGCGCAACGTGGCCCGGCACGGCCTGACCGGGCTGACCGTCGTGCTGGACCGGCCCGAGGCAGCCGGCGAGATCTTCGCCATCGGTGAGGCCGACGAGCTACCGCCCGAGATCTACAACCGGGTGTTGGAGCTCTTTCGGGCCAAGTACGGCCTGGACGGCCGACAGGACACCGAGAACAGGGTGATCTTCAACCTGGCCGCCAGCTCGCTGACCAGCGTCTGAGACGCCGGCGGCCCGCCCGCTACCCGGTCCGCAGGTCGAGCGCGATGTCCAGGATCGGCGACGAGTGCGTCAACGCACCCACCGAGAGGAAGTCGACGCCGGTCGCCGCGTACCGGCCCGCCACCTCCAGGGTCAGCCCACCGGTCGCCTCCAACTCCGCCCGGTCACCCACCGCGGCAACCGCCTCGGCCAGCACCTCGGGCGTCATGTTGTCGCAGAGCAGGAAATCCGCCCCGGCCTCCACCGCCTCCACCGCCTCGGCGACCGTGGTCACCTCGACCTGCACCGGCACCTCCGGGAACGCCTCCCGAACCCGCCGATACGCAGCGGTGATGCCCCCGGCCGCGAGCTTGTGGTTGTCCTTGATCATGGCCACGTCGTAGAGGCCCATCCGCTTGTTGGTGCCACCGCCGGCGCGCACCGCGTACTTCTCCAGCGCCCGCAGGCCCGGCGTCGTCTTGCGGGTGTCCAGCACCATCGCCTTCGTGCCAGCCAACGCGTCCGCCCAGGCGCGAGTGTGGGTGGCCACCCCGGACATCCGGCAGAGCAGGTTGAGCGCCGTCCGCTCGGCCGTCAGCAGCAGCCGGGTCGGACCGGTCACCGTCGCCAGCACGGCACCGCGGGCCACCCGCTCGCCGTCGCGGGCCACCACCGACACCTCGACGGTACGACCGAAGCCCGTCACCTCGCCCACCAGCTCGAACACGGCGGCGGCCACGGCCATCCCGGCCAGCACCCCGTCCGCGCGGGCCACCAGGTCAGCAGTGTCGGTCTGCTCCGCCGGAATGGTGGCCACGCTGGTGACGTCGAGGAAGTCCGGGCCCAGATCCTCGACCAGCGCGTTCTCGATCACCCGCCGCACCTGCGCCGGGTCCAGCCCGGCCGCCCGCAACGCCTGCAGCGTCGACTCGGTCATGAATTTGCCTCCCAGCGCTGCGTCATCCGGCCCTGCACCCCTATCGACCCGACCAGGTGGCCCAGCCACCGCTCGTCGGCTATCGGGAAGTCCTCCCGCCAGTGGCAACCCCGGGTCTCGCCGCGCGCGTACGCGGCAGCCACCAGCGTCGACGCCACGGTGAGCAGGTTGGTCGCCTCCCAGTCGGCGGTCCGCGGCCGGCCCCGGGCAACACCCAACTCGGTCAGCGTCCCGGCCGTCTCCGCCAGCGTCGCGGCGGAACGGAGCACCCCGGCCCCCCGCGTCATCGCCCGTTGCAGGGGAGGCGTCGCCTCCGCCGGCAGCACCCAGCCCGCTCCACCACGCCACGCGCCGGTGTCCGCCGGCTGAACCTGCTCAGGCAGACCTGCCGCGATGTCCTCGGCGATCCGCCGGGAGAAGACCAGACCCTCCAGCAGCGAGTTGCTGGCCAGCCGGTTCGCGCCGTGCACACCCGTGCAGGCCACCTCGCCGCAGGCGTACAGGCCGGGGATGGAGGTGCGGCCGCGCAGATCGGTGCGGACACCGCCGGAGGCGTAGTGGGCGGCCGGCGCGACCGGAATCAGGTCGGTCGCCGGGTCCACGCCGATCGCCAGGCAGGACGCCACGATGGTCGGGAACCGCCCGGCCAGGAAGTCCCCGCCCAGGTGCCGGGCGTCCAGGAAGACGTGGTCCGCGCCGGTGGCCAGCAACACCCGGTGGATGCCCTTGGCCACCACGTCCCGGGGTGCCAGCTCGGCCAACTCGTGCTGGCCCACCATGAACCGCTTGCCGTCCGCGTCCACCAGGTACGCGCCCTCGCCGCGCAGCGCTTCGGAGACCAGCGGCTGCTGTGCGTGCCCAACGCCGGGCATTCCGGCGCCGGTCGGGCTGATCAGTGCGGTCGGGTGGAACTGGACGAACTCCACGTCGGTAACCGCCGCGCCGGCCCGCATCGCCAGCGCCACCCCGTCCCCGGTGGAGACCGCCGGGTTCGTGGTGGCCGAGAAGATCTGCCCCATCCCGCCGGTGGCGAGGACCACCGCCCGGGCCAGCAGCGCACCGACGCCGTCCTCGCTGCCCTCGCCCAGCACGTGCAGGGTGATCCCGCAGGCCGGGCCGAGCTCGTCCGGGCCGTCGCCCGGCGCTCGCAGCAGGTCCAGCACCAGGGCGTGCTCGACCAGTCGGATCCACGGGTCGCGCTGCACCGCGGCGTGCAGGGCCCGCTGCACCTCCGCGCCGGTGGCGTCCCCGCCCGCGTGCACGATCCGGTCCGCCCGATGCCCGCCCTCACGGGTCAGCATCAGGGAACCGTCCGAGTGGCGATCGAACTCGGCGCCGATCCGGATCAGCTCACGCAGCCGGGTCGGACCCTCCTCGACCAGCACCCGGACCGCCGCCGGGTCACAGAGCCCGACCCCGGCGACCTCGGTGTCCCGGGCGTGCGCCGCCGAAGTGTCCGTCGGGTCGAGCACGGCGGCGATGCCGCCCTGTGCCCACCGGGTCGAGCCATCGTCGATATTGACCTTGGTGACCACCGTGACGTGCAGGCCCGCCTCACGCAGGTGCAGCGCCGCGGTCAACCCGGCCACCCCGGAACCCACCACGATCACGTCGGTGGTCTCCACCCAACCGGGCGCGGGCGCGGCCAGCAATTCGGGTAGGGCCGGCAGGTCGACGGTCGGAAGGTCCATCCCCCCAGTCAACCCGAACCATCCTCGCTCGGGGCGGCGGGGGCGGGACGAGTGTTTTGGGCGACGCTGTCCGGCGCCGCCCGCCCCGCACCGGCCGTCGGGCCGTGGTCACTTCGTCCGGACCGGTAGGCCAGCCGGGCCCGCGCCCTTCAACGAGGCGGCCACCGTACGGTCGCTGAGCCACAGGTAGCAGCGGACGCCCCGGTCACCGACCTTCCAGCGCCCCGCACCTGGCAGGCGGACCACCACACCGCTGCGAAACCGCAGCTCGGCGTCGTCCGGCACGCCCACATAGCGGCCGAGGACGCTGCGACAGCCGGCATAGAACGGCACCGAGTCGGCGTCCCGGGTCGGGTACGCCGTGTCCGGCGCGCGCCACACCCCGACGAACTCGGCGTCGTGTTGTCTACCGCACTCCACCGGGTCCAGTGTCTGCTCACCCCGCCTGGCCGCGCCACGGGTCTGCTGGCAACCCAGCCGCAGCCCGGAGGCCCCCTTCAACGCGTCCCGGAGGCTGCCCGACCGGACGACCACCTTCGCCGCAGCCTCGACGGTGGTCAGCTCGGTGAGGTCGCACCGGAACCAACGGGAACCCACCGCCCAGCCCGGCCCGGAGGGAAGCGCCACGGACAACCGCAGCCGGCCGGACCGCCAGTCGTCGCCCACGTAGCCGGTCGCCCGGGTGTCGCACTCGGCGAACGCGCCTCGCAGTTCCGCCGAGCCACCCACCGGGGCATTCGCCCGCTCGACCGGGAACGCCCCCACATGCACGGTCTCCACCCGGTGCGGGCCTGCGCAGTCCACCGGCTCATAGCTGGCCAGAGTGACCACGTCGGTGAAATCCGCAGCCTGGCACACCCCGGCGGCCGGCGTGAACGCCGTGGCCGGCGGCAGCGCCGCCCAGTCGTCCGTCAGGTCACCGTCCAGGCCATTGGACCCGGCACAGCCGACCAACAGCACTGCCGTGACCGCAGTGGCGAACAGAGTCGTCATCGCACGCATAGCGGCCTCCCCCAGCCACCGGCCGGCTTCCGCCAGCGCGCCAAGGGTAACCAGAAATGACCTTCTGGTGACAGACCGGAATCGCGTCGTGCGGGATCAGACTCCGGACACGGCCAGCGGGCTGGGCACCGGGTCACCGGCCGTGCCGGGGGCCGCCGCAGCCGGGTCGGCACCCAGCTCGATCACCCGGTTGTCCGCGTCCACGTGCACCACCCGCGGCCGGTACGACCGCGCCTCGGCGTCGTCCATCTGCCCGTACGAGATCAGGATGACCAGGTCACCGGGGTGCACCAGGTGCGCGGCTGCGCCGTTGATGCCGATCACGCCGCTGCCCCGCTCGCCCGGAATCACGTACGTCTCCAGCCGGGCACCGTTGGTGATGTCCACGATCGCCACCTGCTCGCCGGGGAGCAGGTCGGCGGCGTCGAGCAGGTCCTCGTCCACCGTCACCGAACCGACGTAGTGCAGGTCGGCCTGGGTCACCGTGGCACGGTGGATCTTCGACTTGAGCATGGTCCGCAGCATCGGGATGGCCTTTCGCGGGAGTGGTGGAGGGTGGTGCGGCCGGGTCAGGGGCGGGGGGCGAGTCGGATCGCGGCGTTGTCGATCAACCGGGTGGCGCCCACCCACGCGGCGATCACCAGCCGGGCCGGCCCGGACACCGGCCCCGGCTCCAACTCGGGATCGGTGAGCACCAGATAGTCGAGGCGGGCACCGGGCGTACCGGCACCGAACGCGGCGTGCGCGGCGGTCAGCACCGCCCCCGCGTCCAGGCCGTCGTCGGCCGCCCGCGCACCGGCCCGCAGCGCGGCGGACAGGCTCAGCGCGGCGGCCCGCTCCGACCCGCTCAGGTAACGGTTGCGGCTGGAGAGCGCCAGCCCGTCCGGCTCCCGGACGGTCGGCACGCCGACCACCTCGACCGGCACGTCCAGGTCCCGCGTCATCCGCCGGATCAGGGTGAGCTGCTGGTAGTCCTTCTCGCCGAAGAAAGCCAGGTCCGGCTGCGTGAGCTGAAGCAGCTTCAGCACCACGGTGAGCACGCCGTGGAAGAAGCCGGGGCGGCTCGCGCCCTCCAACTCCACGCCGAGCGGGCCCGGGTCGAGGCTTACCCGGGGCTGGCCGTCCGGGTACATGTCGGCCACCGACGGAGCGAAAACCAGGTCGGCGCCAGCCCGTCGGCACACCTCCAGATCCACGTCGAGAGTCCGCGGGTAGCGGTCGAAGTCCTCGTTCGGCCCGAACTGCAACGGGTTCACGAAGATCGTCACCAGCACGTGGTCGGCCTGTTCCCGGGCCGCGCGCAGCAACGTCTCGTGACCGGAGTGCAGCGCGCCCATGGTCATCACCACCCCGACCGCGCCCTTCAACCCGGCTCGGGCCTCAGCCAACTCGGCGCGTGTGTGCACGAGCTGCGTCATGCGGCCACCTCCCGACCGCTGTCGGCCAGCACACCGAGCAGCGACTGCGCGTCCGCCGGCCGGAGCCGGCCGGCGGCGATCGCCCGGTCGGCGGTACGCCGGGCCAACGCCAGGTACGCGGGAACGGACTCCGGCGCGGTGGCGGCCAACCGGGCCAGGTGCCGCTGGACGGTGCCCGCGTCGCCACGGGAGACCGGGCCGGTCAACGCGTCATCGCCGAGCCGCAGCGCGTTCTCCAGGGCAGCCCGCAGCAACGGGGCGAGCACCTTCTCCGGCCGGGCCACCCCGGCGTCGCGCAGCCGGTCGGTCGCCTCGTTCACCAGGGTCACCAGGTGGTTCGCGCCGTGGGCCAGCGCGGCGTGGTAGAGCGGGCGGTCCGCCTCGCCCACCCACTCGGGTACGCCGCCCAGGTCGGCGACCAGTCGGGCGGCCAACGGGCGCAGTTCCGCTGGGGCGGTCACCCCGTACGAGATGCCGGCCAGCCGGTCCAGATCGTCCGGCGTACCGGTGAAGGTCATGGCGGGGTGCAGGGCGAGCGGCCGGGCACCGACCTCGGCCGCCGGTGCCAGCACGGCCAGGCCATGCGCGCCGGAGGTGTGCGCGACCACCTGGCCCGGACGCAGCGCACCCCGCTCGGCCAGGTCGGCCACCACACCGGCCAACGCGTCGTCCGGCACCGCGATCAGCAGCAGGTCGGCGGCGGCGTGGGCCACGGCCGCGACCGGGTGGCGGGGCACCTCGGGCAGCAGCAGCGCGAGTCGGGCGCTGCTGGCTCCGGTACCGCCGGTGACGGCGACCACCCGATGCCCGGCGGCAGCGAGTGCGGCCCCCAGCACGGCTCCGACCCGACCGGCACCAATGACTCCGACGGTGAGCAGACGGGGGGCGACGAAGGCGCCGATGTCGGCGCGGTCCCGCGAGGCGGCGGGCCCATGCGGGGCGGCCGGACGCGGGCGCAGCGGTGCGCTCATGATCACGATCCAGTCCTCGAGAAGGGGTACCGGTCGATCGCAAGTATGCGCCGGGCCTACCGAACCGGGACAAGCATGTGTGAAAACGTTCACCACCCCCGCAGGGCACCCTTGCCACAACACCGTCCGCGCCAGACCGGCCCCGTCGATCATGGACTTGTGGTGCCGACTAAACACCAAAATGAGCGCTTTGTCCCCCACCACAACTCCATGATCGACGCGGCAGTAGGGTCGGCACTGTGACCCACCCGCAACGCGGAATGAACTGATGTCGATCGCCTGGCGAGACGCGATGAGCCAGGCCCTCTACGGGCCGGGCGGCTTCTTCGTCGCCGGCACCGGGCCGGCCGACCACTTCCGCACCAGCGTGAACGCCTCCCCGGCCTTCGCCACCGCCCTGCTGCGCCTCCTCGAACAGGTGGACTCGGCCCTCAGCCACCCGCCACGACTCGACGTGGTCGATGTCGGGGCTGGGCGTGGGGAACTCCTGCAAAGCCTGCTCAGGCTCGTCGGATCCGCACCCGCCGTAGGGGTTTCCGGGGAGCCCACCCACTCCGGGCGGTCCGGCTTGATCCCTCCGTGGGCGGGCTTCCCGGAAACCCTGACTCCCCCGGCCTCCGTCCATCGGTCGCCCGACGAGCCATCGTCCGGCACCGTCCGTCCGTCACTCGCGGAACGAGTCCGCTTCACAGCTGTCGAGTACGCCGACCGCCCCGAGAACCTGCCCGAAGAGATCAACTGGACGTCTGAGATCCCTGGTGAGATCACGGGGGTGCTGCTGGCGACCGAGTGGCTGGACAACGTCCCACTGGACGTGGCAGTCCACCTCGAAGACGGCTGGCGGTACGTACTGGTCGACCCGGAGAGCGGTGTCGAGTCGATTGGTGAGCCGGTCAGCCCGGCTGATCTTGATTGGCTTACGGAGTGGTGGCCCAGCCCCACGAGCCCTCGCACCACGAACGGTGCCCCGGATCCGGGATTGACCTGGACGGACACGACACGCGAAGGCGAGTCGGGTTTCGGGGCAGCCCGGCCGGCGCAGGGATCAAGCCTGACCGACCATCGGCCGGGCGGCAACGGCGTTGACAGGC